>JAAYJB010000238.1 GCA_012523155.1 Synergistaceae bacterium
AAAAAAGAGCGGTTCCTTTTCAGCAGGCCAACATTGTTCTGAGAATCCACGTTTTTTCTCCCGGAAAGTGCTAGAATACTCCTTGTACGATGTTGAAAATACTTTCTGGACCAAATTTTATTCATTACAGTTAAGGGAGGTAGTTTCATGAGAAGTGAAGAAGTCTACGCAAAGTCCCTCGAGCTCCACAGGGCAAAAAAAGGCAAGGTGGCGATCGAGAGCAAAATGGCCGTCAACTCCATGGCGGACCTCGCTCTTGCCTATACACCGGGAGTTGCCGAGCCCTGCAGGGAGATCGGAAGAAAGAAGGACGCCATCTACGAAGTGACATCGAAAGCCAACATGGTCGCAGTGATCACCGACGGCACAGCGGTCCTGGGTCTCGGCGACATCGGTCCCGATGCCGCACTTCCCGTGATGGAGGGGAAATCCATCCTCTTCAAGCGCTTCGCGGATATCGACGCGTTCCCCATCTGCATCAACTCGAAGGACTCCGACGAAATAGTGCGCACCGCCTCCCTTATCCTCTCCTCTTTCGGAGGGGTCAACCTTGAGGACATAGCTGCGCCGCGCTGTTTCGAGATAGAGAAAAAGCTCCAGGAAGTCTCTGATATCCCTATATTCCACGACGACCAGCACGGAACGGCCGTGATCGTTCTCTCCGGCATCATAAACGCGCTGAAGGTCGTCGGGAAGAAGATCGCTGACGTGAAAATCGTCATGAGCGGCGCAGGAGCGGCAGGAACGGCCATCTGCAAGTTCCTTATGTCCGCGGGAGCGAAGAACGTCATCATGTGCGACCGGAGCGGCGCCATCTACAAGGGACGGCCTGAACACATGAACTGGGCGAAGGAGGAACTCGCGGATCTTACGAACCCCAACGGGGAAAAGGGCTCGATTGGCGATGTCATGAAGGGAGCGGATGTATTTCTCGGTCTCTCCGGGCCCGGAATCATCGACCAGGAGATGGTGAAGGGAATGGCACCGAAAGCGATCATCTTCGCCATGGCAAACCCCACTCCCGAGATTTACCCCGACGAGGCGATCGCTGCCGGAGCCGCAGTAGTAGCCACGGGCAGGAGCGACTATCCCAACCAGATAAATAACTGCCTCGGCTTTCCGGGTATTTTCCGCGGAGCCCTTGACGTACGCGCTTCCGTGATCAATGAAGAAATGAAACTGGCCGCCGCATACGCCCTCGCCGGGCTTATTCCCGACGAAGAGCTTCGCGACGACAGGATCATCACGGAAGTCATGGATGACCGCGTCGTTCCGGCAATAGCATCTGCAGTAGCCGAAGCGGCGCGAAAGACGGGTGTCGCGAGGATCTGACAGTGGCCTTAACGGCATAATTCAATTCATAGAAGGAGGAAGGATAGGAATGAAACGGATTTCAGTAGTGTGTCTTGTTGCACTTTTGGTGTTCGCGGGTACTGCTGCGTTTGCTGCGGAGTTCACCCTCAAGCTGGGGCACATCGCGGATCCCCAGAATCCCTACGCTCAGGGAGCCGTAAAATTCACAGAGCTCGTCAAGGAAAAAACGGACGGGGCAGTTGAAATTCAGATTTTCCCCAGCAGCCAGCTCGGAAACCAGCGGGATCTCATCGAGGGACTCACCTTCGGCACAGTGGATATGACCCTCACCAGCACAGCGGTTCTCGGAAATTTCCTTACAGAGGCGGCTGTATTCGATCTTCCATTCATTTTCCGCGATATACCTCACGCATACAAGGCGCTGGATACTGTAGGCATGGAGATCTGCAAACCTCTTGAGAAGAGGGGCATCAAGGTTCTCGCTATGTTCGAAAACGGTGTCCGCCACATGACGAACAACAGGAATCCCATCCGGAAGCCCGAAGATGTGAAAGGCCTGAAGATCCGCGTTATGGAGCAGCCCATTTACATCGAGATGATGAAGGTCCTCGGGGCGAGCCCTACCCCCATGGCCTTCGGTGAACTGTTCACCGCAATGCAGCAGGGCGTTGTGGACGGCCAGGAGAATCCTGCAGCCCACATCTACACCTCCAGATTCTTTGAAGTCCAGAAGTACATCTCCCTCACCGCCCACACCTATTCCGCAGAACCGCTGCTCGTAGCCATGGGCATCTGGAACAAGCTCCCGGAGAAGTATCAGCAGGCGATACAGGAAGCGGCAACCGAAGCCTGCAGCTGGCAGCGAGACCTGTGCAGGCAGCTCGAGAACCAGTATTGGGACAAGATCCGTGAGAGCGGCAAGAGCGAGATCAACGACGACGTGGACAAGGCGGCCTTCATGGACGCCACCAAACCCGTCTGGGCCATGTTTGAAGAAAAGCTCGGCAAGCAGAACATCGAAGCCATCGTCAACGTGCAATAGTTTTTCATGGAGGGGGCGGCCTGCACCGCTCCCTCTTTTTCTCCCCGGCTGAACGGAGGCGAACTGATGAAAAAAATCATCTCCTTTATTGAAAAAACCTTTGCCCTCCTCTCAATGGCAGGCATCGGCCTTATGCTGATCATCATCTTTCTCCAGGTGATTTCGCGGTATTTCTTCGGCTACACGGCAAGCTACTCCGAAGAGCTGTCCAGGTACCTTTTTGTCTGGGTGACGTTCCTCTCCCTTCCGGTGGTGTCGAGGCAGGGAGGGCACATGATCGTGGGGCTCCTCGTCGAGCGGTTCACGGGAGAGCGGCTCCGCCGCCTGAAGATCGCGGGCTGCCTGTGCAGCATGACGTTCCTGGGGATCATGGTCTGGCAGGGCATCCGCATGGTACAGCTCGCGGTCTGGCAGACCTCGCCGGCCATGGAGATCCCCATGTCCTATATGTACTACGCCATTCCCCTGGGCTGCGGCGGCATGCTGCTCGTGACCCTCGAGGAATTGTACGCGGTTCTGAGGAGGGAAGAGGCATGACTGATCTTACTCTCTGGCTTATGCTCTTCTTCTTCATCGTCATACTTCTGACGGGAGCTCCCATAGGCGCCGCACTGGGACTCTCTTCCGCCATCGTCATCTACACAACCATGAACGTTCCCCTTGTGGTTGTGGCCCAGCGAATGTTCACATCCATCGACTCCTTCTCGTTTATGGCTGTACCCTTCTTTATGCTTGCAGGTTCGTTCATGTCCTCCGGAGGGGTAACAAAACGGCTCGTCGACTTTGCCAACGCCCTTGTGGGAGCTCTCGCCGGCGGTCTTGCGCTGGTGGTTGCCGTAGCGGGCATGTTTTTCGCCGCTCTTTCGGGATCGTCAGCTGCCACAACAGCGGCAATCGGCGTGGCAATGATCGATGAAATGGAAAAACGGGGCTATCCCAAGTCCTTCGCCGCAGCAGTAGTGGCCACGGGAGGCACGGTGGGGATCGTTATTCCTCCCAGCGTTACCATGGTGGTCTACGGCGTTATCGCCGGAACGTCCATCGGGGACCTGTTCATGGGAGGCTTCGCTCCCGGTATTCTCATGGGCGGAGCTACCTGTCTCGTGAGCTGGTTCATCGCAAAGAAAAAGGGGTACAAAGGCGAGGGAAAGGCGAGCTTCGCCCGGATCGTACGAACGTTCAAGGACTGCATATGGGCGCTGCTGATGCCCGTGATCATTCTCGGCGGCATCTACGGCGGCATATTCACCCCCACCGAGGCCTCCGCAGTGGCAGCGGTCTACGGGGCATTCATCGGCCTGTTCATATACAGGGATCTCAAGTGGAAGGACATCCCGAAAGTCCTCCTGAGCGCTGCAACAAGCACCACCATGATCATGTACGTGGTCGGGGCCGCCAACCTTTTCGGCTGGATCCTCACGAACGCCCAGGTCCCCCACAGGATCGCCGCAGGTTTCTCTGCAATGACGGACAGTCCGTTCGTCTTCCTCATGCTTGTGAACCTCCTGCTGCTGTTCATCGGGTGCCTGCTCAACGCATCGGCCGCCGTGGTCATCCTTACCCCCATCCTGCTTCCGGTGGCACTGTCCCTGGGCATCGACCCGGTTTTCTTCGGAGTTCTCATGGTCGTGAACCTCGCCATCGGTTGCATTACGCCTCCGGTAGGGCTTGACCTCTTCGTAGTCTCGAGCATTACGAAAATTTCGATCGACAAGATCATGAAAGATATATCACCTTATCTGATCGCACTGCTTGCGGTGCTGTTCATTGTCACGTGGATCCCCGACATCATCCTTTTCCTTCCGAGGCTCCTCGGAGGGATGTAATACCGGTCTCCCGCCCGGCGTGCCGGGCGGGTTTTTTTTCATAAGGGAGGTTCGACATGAAGGAAACAGTCGGCGCCCTTGCCGGGGCGCTTCTGGAATCGGAAAAAACGGTAGTTTTCACAGGAGCAGGCATGAGCACCGAATCCGGGCTCCCTGACTTCCGGTCCCCCGGAGGCCTGTGGGGAAAGTACAGGCCTGAAGAACTTGCCTCCACTGAAGCTCTCAACAGGAATTTTGAAAACTTCGCGTCATTTTACAGGCAGAGGATAGCCACTATCGGTGAGGTAAAGCCCAATAAGGGACACCTTATACTCGCCGAATGGGAGCGAAGGGGGATCATCTCCGCCATCGTCACCCAGAACGTAGACGGACTCCACCAGGCAGCGGGATCGAAAACGGTGTGGGAGCTCCATGGTACGCTCAGGAAGGTCCGCTGCCAATCGTGCGGAAAGGAATATCCTGCCGAAATGTACTCAACGGAAACGGCATGCGAGAAATGCAGGGGAAAACTCAGGCCCGCAGTTGTGCTCTTCGGAGAGATGCTGCCGGAGGACGCACTGTCCGCGGGAATGGAACTCGCCTCGTCCTGTTCCCTTTTCCTTGTGCTCGGCTCGTCCCTGGCGGTTTCTCC
>JAAYJB010000033.1 GCA_012523155.1 Synergistaceae bacterium
GCCGAGATTTTTGCCTCCGGGAGCATCTGCGTCTGGGGCAGGCTCAAGGGAGTCGCCCATGCGGGACTCGACGGGCATGAGGAACATACGGTCATTGCCGGGGTCTTCGAGGCGAAACAGGTGCGGATAGGCGGAAAAGTCAGCTCGGCTCTCGGACGTTCCATGGAATGGTGGGGAAAACCTGTTATCATTACCCTGGAGAACAATTCTCTTGTGGTACGGGAATTGAAATTATAAAACGAACAGATGCCCCGGGAGCCTGATTTCAAGGCCCCGAAGGGCGGGAAGGGGAGAATTGCCTGTGGATCCTCGGGTGATAGTCGTTACATCAGGAAAAGGCGGCGTAGGAAAGACAACCACGACCTCAAATATTTCTGTGGCCCTCGCAAGGGCCGGACACAAGGTCGTTGCGGTGGATGCGGACATCGGGCTGAGAAACCTTGACGTTATGATGGGGCTGGAGAACAGGGTCGTCTACAACTTCATCGACGTTCTGGAGGGAACATGCAGGCTCAACCAGGCTCTTGTGAGAGACAAGCGGGTCGACAACCTGTTCCTGCTGCCGGCAGCCCAGACACGAACCAAGGAATCGGTCAATTCCGGCCAGATGGAAGAGCTGTGCGATATGCTCCGGAAGGAGTTCGACTTTATCATTCTCGACAGCCCTGCAGGCATCGAGGGCGGCTTCAGAAACGCAGCAGTCGGCGCCGACGAGGCTCTCGTGATAACCACCCCGGAAGTACCGGCAGTCCGGGACGCCGACAGGATCATCGGCCTCCTTGAATCAATGGGGAAAGGCCCCATAAGGCTGGTTATAAACCGTCTCAAGCCGCGGCTTGTCAAGGAGGGTGAGATGCTCGATGTACGGGATGTCCTTGATATACTGGCCATCGACCTCATCGGCATTGTCCCGGAAGATGAGAGTGTCGTGAAGTCGGCTAACAGGGGCGAACCCCTGACGTTCAGCGATTCGGCCCCTGCGGCGCAGGCCTTTCAGAGAATTGCCTCGAGACTCGTGGGAGAGGACGTTCCCTTCCCTGTTCTGAACGACGAAAACGGGAGAGGAATTCTCGCCGGCATCCGGAAACTGTTCGGCATGAAAGGATAGGGGGAAATGGCCATGGCTATGGAATTTCTGAAGAAATTTTTCGGATCTGCCGGTTCGAAGAAAGTTGCGAAAGAACGTCTGCAGATCGTTCTGATACATGACAGGGCCGATATTTCGCCCGAAATGCTTGAAAATCTGCGGAGAGATATGATCAGCGTGATCACACGATATATGGATATCGATACCTCGAAGATCGAGATGGATTTCGACCGGGCTGACCGCTCAGTCGCGTTTGTCGCCAACATTCCGGTGATCAGGATAAAGAGGGGAGTTGCCCCGGAAAAGCAGGAGCCTGGGACGTCAAATGGAGGAGAAAAAGCATACTCTAAGAGAAAATCTGGCCAGCCTGGATAGGATACAGTTTTTTTCAGTTCTTGCGCTCTACTCCCTGGGCGTGCTCTCCATATTCAGTGCGGGAGCGGGATGGGAGGGCCAGGGCGGTGGTTTCGCCGTAAGACAGCTGGTGTGGGGGGCCATTTCCGCAGCTGCGTTTCTGGTGACTCTACAGATAGGACACGGAAAATTCTTTTCCTGGGCCTATCGTTTCTATTTCTTTGCACTGATCCTGCTATTCGGAGTTATGCTGGCCGGATTGACGGTGAAAGGTTCACAGAGCTGGTTTCATTTTGGTTTTTTCCGGTTTCAGCCGGCGGAATTCGGCAAGATAGCGCTGATCCTGGTGATGGCGAAACATCTGTGCCGGTATCCGCCGACAGGTATGGCTTCATTTCTCGGAAGCCTGGCGCTGGCAGGAATATCCGGCTTCCTGGTACTTCTTCAGCCCGATATGGGAAGCACCATGGTCTACGGGGTTACAGCCTTTGTCTGCATCGTTGTTGCGGGTGCGCCGTGGAAATATCCGGTGGGTCTGATCGGTCTCGTTCTGGGTGTTTTCCCCTTTTTATGGCATTTTCTCAAGGAATACCAGAAGATGCGGATCCGGGTTTTCCTTGATCCCTGGATCGACCCCCTCGGTGCCGGCTACAACGTGATCCAGTCAAGGATCGCCGTGGGTTCGGGAGGTCTGCTCGGAAAGGGATTCATGGAGGGGCTGCAGAGCAAGCTGAGATTTCTTCCCGAACCTCATACAGATTTTATTTTCAGCGTGTACTGTGAAGAGTTCGGTTTTATCGGTTCCATAGGGATGCTCCTGCTCTTCGGCATCCTTTTCTGGAGGCTGGCCGAGACAGCTGTGCGGACCAGGGACAGCCGGGCAAAGGTGCTTCTCGCGGGGATCTCGGCCTGGATCTGGTTCCAGATGGCCGAGAGCATCGGGATGAGCATGGGACTTCTCCCGGTCACCGGACTGCCTCTTCCATTCGTAAGCTACGGAGGAAGCTCGCTGCTCGCCCTGTCCATTGCGCTCGGACTCGCACAGAGTGTCTATATTTCGACGCTGAAAACGTATTGAAGCTTTTCAGGCGGCCGTTCCGCACTTTTTTCCTGTGCGGCATGCCGCCATTTTGAAGCGGTCCCCTGCGGAAGAGCGGGAAGGGACCGGGAATTTTTCAGGAGGAACTCAATGGTCTTTCCAGAATATGGCGATGCCATGTGGCCGCTTCTCTCGAACGTAAAGCGGCCCTCCAGGTATGCCGGGGCAGAGTACGGCTCGATTCCGCCGAAAGAAGACGGTAAGGGGCTCGTCCGGTTTTGCCTTGCTTTTCCGGACGTCTACGAAATAGGGATGAGCTATCTTGGCTTCCAGATACTCTATTTTCTTCTCAAGAGCCTGCCGCTGGCCGATGCAGACAGGGCCTACTGTCCGTGGACCGATCTTGAGGGACTTATGAGAGAAGGCGGCGTCCCTCTCTCCGGAATTGAGAGCGAAATACCGCTGAACAGTTTTGACGTGGTTGGGTTCACCCTGCAGTACGAACTTAGTTATTCCAACATCCTCACCATGCTTGACCTGGGACGGATCCCACTGTTCACCGCCGACAGGGGAGAGAATGACCCCCTTGTGTGCGGCGGAGGTCCCGGAGCTCTCGCGCCTGAACCTGTCGCGCCGTTCTTCGACTTTTTCTGTGTGGGAGAGGCAGAGGAACTCCTGCCTGAGGTCGTATCAGTGCTTTCATCGATGAAAGGCAGTCAGAGAGCAGAGCGTCTCCTGGCCCTTTCATCGATCGAAGGCGTGTACGTTCCGTCGCTTGTCCATTGGGATTCCCTGCCCGGCGGAGGTTCGGCATTCTCGCCTCTCGGTCCCGGGGTTTCGTTTCCGGTGCGAAGGAGAATAGTGGAGTCTCTTGACGAGGCTTTCTATCCCGATATGCTCCTTGTTCCATCAGGAGGCATAGTCCATGACCGGGTCCCCATGGAGCTCTTCAGAGGCTGTACCAGGGGATGCCGGTTCTGCCAGGCCGGAATGGTGACCCGTCCCGTGCGCGAGAGGCAGGTCAGTACCGTGGTGGACCGGACCCTTTCACTGGTGGAACGGACGGGCTGGGAAGAGGTAGGACTCCTGTCACTTGCCTCGTGTGATTACAGCGGTATCTTTCCGGTTATACGGGAGCTCTCGAAGGCTCTTGAGAATAAACATGTGAAAGTGAGCCTTCCGAGCCTGAGAATGGACAGTTTTTCCGTGAACCTTGCGGCGGAGATGGAATCCATGCGCAGGGGAGGTCTGACCTTCGCGCCTGAGGCCGGCACGCAGAGGCTGAGGAACGTGATCAACAAGGGTGTCACCGACGAAGATTTCAACCAGTGCCTTGAGACGGCTTTCTCCCGGGGCTGGAACAGAGTCAAGCTCTATTTCATGATGGGGTTGCCTACTGAGTCCGGGAATGACCTGGACGGGATACTTGAGCTTGCTGAACGGTCGCTTATCATAGGAAAGAGAGCTGGGAAGAAAGTCACCGTATCTCTTTCCGTAGCCGGCTTTGTTCCCAAACCCCACACTCCCTTCCAGTGGGAGCCCCAGGCTGGAGTGGACGAACTCCGTGAGAAGGGGAGGTATCTGAAGGGCAAACTCGGTGCCAGGTTCGGCGGCAGGAACAGTCGTATTTCCCTGAAGTATCACGAACCGGAGCAGACCGTTCTCGAGGGTGTTTTCGCAAGGGGAGACCGCCGGCTTGCCGACGCCATCCTGGCTGCGTGGAGAAAGGGTGCCAGATTCGACGGATGGAGCGAGACGTTTTCTTTCCCGCTCTGGATGGAGGCTTTCGGGGAGGCGTCCATAGACCCGCTGCACTATACCGAAAGAAGACGGGCGGACGATGAAGGGCTCCCCTGGGATCATATCGACGCAGGAGTCTCAAAGGCTTTTCTGCTCAGGGAGAGGGACAAGGCACTTCAGGAAGAACTTTCCCCGGACTGCAGGCCTCTCGCCGGTATGGAAGGGGCAGCCTGCAGGGCATGCGGCGTTGAGGATTTATGTCCCGCTGCAGGAAAACTGAGGAATAACAATGGTTAGGGCCAGGTTTACCTACGCAAAACGGGGACGTGCCTGTTTCATTCCCCATATAGCCATCCCCTCGGTGTTCTCGAGAAGCGGTACAAGAGCGGGTATCCCCTTCCTGTACTCGGAGGGGTTTACTCCCCGTCCGAAGATAAGCCTCGGCCCGGAGCTCTCAGTGGGTGTACCAGCTCTGTGTGAACCTTTCGAGGTCTGGGTCGAGTACTTCGACGAATCGATGGCCGAACGATGGAACCGCTGTCTTCCACCAGGGTTTTTCATCACGGGGGGAAAAGCCGTAGAAGCCCTCCCCGGAACGGAGGGGGCGAAGTCCCTGAATAAGTGGTGCAGGGCTTCTTCCTGCCTTTTTGCCCTCAGGGACGGAAGCGTCTCCGGCGTGAGAAAATGCCTTGAGGAACTGCGGGGAGAAGGAACTGTCCTGTATTTCGAGGAGTTCCCCTTGTCCGGAGTAGGTTTTTACAGGTGCATAATGGAGGATCCCTCGAAAAGGGGGCCGGGACTGCTTGTAAAGGCACTTGCGGCAAAAGGCGCGATCAGCGGATGGGCTGATCTGCTTATTGTTCGCGAGGCGGTCGGAGAACTTGTTTACCCTGATGAAAAGTGCGGATCTCCTGTCGTCCGCTGCCTCGTGGAACAGTCTGTGCCCGGATGCCCGGAGAAAGATATTTCATGACGGGACACCGGGGAGCAGGAAAGACAATAGAGGGAAGCGCCGGCTTCCCCCGGGAGGAGGGCGTCTCCGTGAATGATAAGAGTACGGAACCTGGCGCCGCAAACAGAAAGATAGTCGCTAACTGCATCGATGCGGAGGAGACACGGGTAGCTATCCTCGAGGACGGACGGCTTGCCGATCTTTTCGTGGAGCGCATGTGGGAGCGGCAGAAAACAGGTGAAATATACAAGGCCAGGGTCGAGAGCGTTCTGCCGGGCATTCACGCTTCATTCGTCAACCTTGGCGACGGACGGAACGCGTTTCTTTACCTGAACGACGCCAGAGGGCTGGATCTTCAGCCGAACCAGGAACTGCTTGTCCAGGTGACTAAGACTGCCAGGAAGAACAAGGGTGCCCGGGTCACCTCGAGGATCTCCCTCCCCGGCCGCTACATGGTCCTGGTTCCTCACGGTCAGGAATCCGGGGTTTCAAAGCGGATACTCGACGAGAACGAACGGAAGAGGCTGAAGGCAATAGCCAGGGAGCTCCGCGGGGAAGACTACGGCATCATTGTGCGGACTGCAGCTGAAGGCGTCGACGAGGAAGGACTGGCCCACGACGTGGAGATCCTGCTCGCCCTCTGGAGGGAGATCGAGCACAACGGCCGTGTGCAGTCGGCCCCGTGTCTGCTGTACAGGGATCTCGGGCTGATCGGACGCGTTATAAGGGATGAACTCACCGATGAAGTGTCCGAGATCATCGTGGACGGGGCGGAGGAATTTGAAAACGTCAAAAACAGCCTCTCCCTCTTTCCCGCCGGGAGTGTACCGGAAGTGAGCCTGTATAACGGAACCATTCCCCTGTTCGAGTTCTACGGTATCGAAAAAGAGATCGATGCCTCGCTGGAGCGGAAGGTCTGGCTTGATTCAGGCGCTTACCTCATAATCGATTACACGGAGGCACTTACCGTCATCGATGTGAACACGGGAAAATTCGTGGGAAAAACAGATCTCAGGCACACAGTGCTCGAAACCAACCTCGAAGCTGCTGCGGAGATCGCCCGCCAGCTCAGGTTGAGGGCTATCGGGGGCATTGTGGTCATCGACTTTATCGACATGGATTTTGAGCAGGACAGGGCCCTTCTCCTGAAGCGGCTCGAGGATGTTTTTCAGCCCGACAGGTACCGGGCCAGGGTCTTCGGTGTCTCACAGCTCGGGCTTGTGGAGATCACGAGGAAAAGGGCAAGGCCTGATATCCGGTCAACACTTACAAGAAGCTGCCCCTTCTGCGGAGGCAACGGATGGGTCCTCAGGGAGGATTCCATATCCATGACCATAAAACGTTTCCTGCGTAAGGTATCGTGCTCCAACAGGTCTGAGGCCATGCTTCTTGAAACCAACCCGGTTGTGGCGCAGTACATTTATGAAACATACCTTCCTCTGTGGGAAGAGGAGCTCGGGAGAAAGATTTTCCTTGCGGCGGTCCCCGAGTTTTCATGGAGCAAGTTCCGGCTGGACGCCCAGGGGGGCCTTGAGCAGGTAGAGCATCGGATAGAGCAGATGGAGAAGTGGGAGGCCCGGCTCGTTGTATATCGAACGTCTTCATCTTAGGGGTTTCAAAAGTTTCGGTACCTCCCAGGACCTCCTCTTTTCTCCGGGCTTTACGGCGATCGTCGGCCCCAACGGGAGCGGAAAGAGCAACATTCTTGACGCCCTCCGATGGGTATTGGGCGACGGAGGATTCCAGCGGCTGAGGATCTCACGACAGGGTGATCTTCTTTTCTCCGGCAGCGCCAGCGTTTCACCGGCGTCCAGGGCCGAGGTCTCCATTGAAATCCGGGACGGTACAGGAGCCGCGGAGAAAAACTGTATTCTTAAAAGAACATACATGCCGGAGACAGGGGCCGTTCTTACCGTTGACGGAACGCGAAGGCGCATGACGGAACTGTACGACGTGAAACGGCAGTGGCGCCTGGAGGGTGACCAGTTCGCCTTCATCGGCCAGGGGGAAGTTGCCGAGGCGATCCGCCAGCGGCCTTCGCAGCGGCGGGCGCAGCTGGAAGTGCTTTTCGGCATCGACCAGTACAGGAAAAAACGGAACGAATCCATGGCAAAACTTGCATCGGCCGAAGAGGAAAGTCTCCGGCTGGGGGCGCTGGCTGCAGAGCTCAATGCACGCAGGGAAGAGATCGCCCCCGCTGTTCTCCATGCCCGGAAGGCCAGGAGGATCACGGATGAACTGGAAGCCAGGCGACGCCTGTTTTATTTCCACAGAAGACGGCTCATCGGGGAATCCATTTTCAACCTCGAAATAGATAGTGCACGCCTGAAGGATGAAGAAGCGCTGCATAGTCGCTGGAGCGCCCTTTGGGAGAGGATGTATGCCCGATCGCAGGGGGAGAGGGTACAGGTCGAGGACATGCTGCGGTCTCTCGGGAAAAGCCGGGACGAACTGCTTCAGAGAAGGGAGATACTTCGAAGAAACTGCTTCGCGTCAGCGGCCTCGGTCAGAGAGATCAGGACACGCATCCGTTCCATCGAAGGGGAGGAAAAGGAGCTTGCGGACCGGCTTGGGGAGATCGCTGCTGAACACGGCGATGTTTCTGAAAAGGAACGGACCATTTCCTCTGAACTTCATGCCCTGCGGCAGCAGCGTGACGATCTCAGAAACCGGATGGATCTGCTAAGGTCTGCGCTCGAGGCTGAAGAGGCGAAAAGAAAACGGGCGGCGGAGAAGAAAGCTGAACTTTCAGCCGAGTTGGAGTCGCTGGATGCCCGGATCATGTCGAAGCAAGCGTTCCTGGCAGACTGTGGATCCCGTCTGGGAATGTCCGCAAATACTGTAACATCCCTTGAGAAGGAAATTGCCGAAGCGGAAGCAGGGATATCACGGCTTGAGGCGGAAGAACTCAACCTTGTGGAACAGCACGCAGATGTCTTCGCAGCTTGCAGAAGGACTGCGGCATCACTTCAGCAGGTGCGGAAGGAAACCGCCTCCCTGGAAACTTCAATTGAAGACCTTCGGAGCGCCGAGAGTTCTTCCTACCCTGAACCGGTGAGATTCCTCGTTTCTGCGTCACGGTTGGGTAAAGTATCCATTCCCATGGCAGTGGCCGCGGAATCCTTTAAATGTCCTTCCGGGATCACAAGTGCTCTTGAGGCATATCTGGGAGGCCGCCAGTTCTGGATTTTCGTAAGGACGCTCGCAGAGGCCGGAGCATGCATCGACCTGCTGAAAGAAAGGCGGGTCGGTCGGGCAACGTTTCTGCCTCTTGAAAGAAGCAGGCCGCGATTTCCCGACAGGAGAGCCCTGCTCCCCGAAAAAGGTGTCGTGGGGTGGGCCATGGAGCTTATTACCCCTGATACGGAATGGGAAATGTGTGTTTCCCACATGCTCGGGGATCTCCTCCTGGTGGAGGAGTACAAAACAGGTGCATCTCTTGCCGGGAAAGGCCTTTCACATCCGGTGGCGTCTCTCGATGGGGAAGTATTTCTTCCTTCCGGCACGGTGAGCGGCGGAAGGACAAAAGCCGCCGCGGGTGCGATCGAACGCCGCCGCAGGATCAGCAGTGCAGAGGAACATCTTCAGGACCTGAAAAAGGAGGTCCGCCGTCTTTCAGCTCTCCTGGAGAAGCAGGAAAGTGCAGAACGGGCCCGGGCGGCGGAAAAAGAGACCGCAGCCCTTCAGCTTCAGGAAGCAAGGAAACGTGCGGAAGAGAAACACCGTGATCTCTCCCTGGAAAAGATGGCACTGGAGCGCCTGGAGCATGATATTGCGCGCGGGGGCGGGGAAATACAACGGTGGGAAGCAGGGAAACGCTGCCTTGAAGAAGAACTGGAAGCCGTTTTAGCTGAAGAAACCCCTGCCGGGAAAGGAGATGATACAGCTTCTGTGCCGGCACGACTTTCAGAGGTCGAGAATTCCTGTACCCTCCTGGAAGAGCGCCTGTCAAGCGTCAGGGCGCTCCGTGAGCGTGCGGAGGGAGAACTTGAGCGTTCACGGGAACGGATGAAGATGCTTTCCCGGGAAAAAGAGGCGACGGTTGCCAGGGACCGGGAAGAAAAACAGCGCCTTTCCGCGTGGGGAAAGGACCTGTACGGAATATTCAGGTCACTGCAGCAGAAGGAAGAGGAACTGGAAGGGTTGTCGGGAAAGGGAAACCGGCTCTCCTCCAGGACTGAAAGGATTTCCCGGCGAAGCCGCACAGCAGCTGAGAAAACCGCCGTCGCAAGAGAAAAGCTCTTCTCCGCGTCTTCGAAAAAAGAGAGCCTCGGACAGGAGCTTGCCCAGCTCATGGAAATATGGGAGGAACAGTACCCCTATAACGATGCTGAAATACCCACCAGGGACGCGGGGGAGGAAGCTTCTTCGGCGGTGCGCCGCCTGGAGCGTGAACTGAAGGCGCTCGGTTCCGTTGACTGGGGTGCCCTTTCGGAGGAGGAATCCCTTTCCTCCCGGACTGCCTTTCTTTCAGAGCAGCTTTCTGACGTGAAAAATGCAATGACGGAACTGAAAGGGATCATCGCAGAAACGGACCGGCAGGTAGGCATCATGTTCACTGAGGCTCTAACCAGCATCAATACCCGGTTCAGTGCCCTCTTTTCCAGGCTTTTCGGAGGAGGAGAGGTGAAGCTGAGAATGCAGATCAGGGAAAATGAGGAGACCGGTGATTTTCCTGAAGATGAAGACGACGGAACCGAAATGGGGGCCGGAGCTTCCCCCGCATGGGACTCAGGGGTTGAGATCGTCGCCCGTCCTCCCGGCAAGCATCTGCAGAACCTCGCCCAACTCTCGGGGGGAGAACAGACCCTGACAGCCATAGCCTATCTTTTCGCCTCCATGGAGGTTGCGGAAGTTCCTATAGCAGTCCTCGACGAAGTTGATGCCGCCCTTGACGAATCCAATCTCCTCCGGTTCGGGGAACTCGCCAGGGAATATGCCGACCCAAGGGGGGCGGGCAACGGGAAAGGGATCCAGCTGCTTGTAATGACTCACAGGAGGGCAACCATGGAGCGGGCCGATATCCTTTACGGCGTGACCCTTGCAGAGCCGGGACTTTCCAGGGTGATCGGCATGAAACTCGAGGACTGGGCGGAGCCGCCGGTCCGAAGAAGAACGGCCGGGGCAGGGAGGGCTACCAGGTGAGCATTACCCGGGATGACGTCCTTTACGGCGTGCTTTCTCTCAGGCAGCCTGTTGACGGACCGAGGATCAATGTGGATACCATCCTTCTCGCGGCATATGTCAGGGACACTTTTCCCCGCGGCGGGGGGAAGGTGCTTGAACTGGGCTGTGCTTCCGGAGCGGTATCCCTCATTCTCGCCTTCAGGTTTCCCTCGCTTCTATCGGTCCACGGACTGGATATCCAGGATGATCTGGTCAGACTTGCGAACGGGAATGCCGCTCTTAACAGCCTTTCGGACAGGGTTTCCTTCACCTCGGGGGATTTGAGAAATGTACGGAGTCTTTTCCTTTCCCAGGATTTTGACTGTGTTCTCATGAATCCCCCCTACGAGGAGCCCGGAAGGGGCAGACTCAGTGCGTCAGCCTCAGAGCGTGCAGCCCGGCAGGGGCTTTTCTGCTCCCTTTCCGACGTTGCTGCAGCATGCCGCTACCTTCTGAAGCACCGCGGGCGTCTGTACGTGGTCTTCAAAGCCGGGCGCGCAGTGGAACTCTTCTCCACATTTTCCGAAAACGGCCTGGAGCCCAAGCGTGTCCGCTTTGTTCATCCGCTTCCCGGACGCAGTGCATCGGTAGTGCTCGTCGAGGCGATGCGCGGAGGAAAAAAAGGGATGACGGTGGAGCCTCCGCTTTATATCGAGGACGGAGAAGGCAATTATACGCAGGAGCTTCTTTCGGCCTATACGAAGGAGGGGCTGCCGTGCCGCTTTCTGTGATCCCGACACCTGTTGGAAACCTTGAAGACATGTCTCCAAGGGCAGTTCGGCTTCTCAGAGAAGCCGATCTTATCGCCTGCGAGGATACACGGACCTCGCTGCCCCTTTTGAGGCACTTCGGCATATCTGTTCCCCTGACGTCCTATCACGCCCATAATGAGAAAGGAAAGACAGAACAACTGCTTGCAGCTCTCAGGGAGGGGAAAAAAGTATCGCTCATTTCCGATGCCGGAACACCCGGCATTTCGGACCCAGGATACGAGATCATAAGCAGGTGCATCGGGGAAGGGATAGAAGTGACGGTACTTCCGGGCCCTACTGCATTCGTCCCTGCACTGGTGCTATCGGGTTTTTCACCCCACCCATTCCTGTTCCACGGCTTTCTGCCGGACAAGCGGGGTGAGCGGGAGCGGGTACTGGGTTCCCTGGGGTCCCTGGAATGCACCATTGTGTTTTATCTTTCGCCCCACAAGGCGGAAAAGCATCTCCGGCACATGGCGGCGGTGCTTGGAGACCGTAGGGCGGCACTGGTCAGGGAGATCAGCAAGATTTACGAGGAGGCCAGGCGCGGGCTCCTTTCGGAGCTTGCAGACTCTGTCAGCGGAGGTGTGAAGGGAGAAATTGTCCTTGTTGTTGAGGGGGCTCCGCCCCCCGCTGCCGTTTCGGAAGAGGAGTGGATGGCCGCTGCGGAGGAGATGCTCTCGAAGGGGCTTTCTGCAAGGGAGGTTGTCAAAATCCTTGCAAAGGAGTATGGTTTATCGAAAAATGACGTAAAATCGTTCCTTTTCGCAAAGGGCGGCGAGGAGTGAATCCAGTACAGGAGGTTACTTTTATGCAGGAAAACGCACCAGGGGCAAAAAAGAACTTTTATCTCACAACCCCGATTTATTACGTGAATGATATTCCCCACATCGGCCACGCCTATACAACCATCGCAGCCGACGTGATGTGCCGCTACAAGAGGATGAAAGGGTACGATGTTTTCTTTCTGACCGGAACGGACGAACACGGCCAGAAGATCGAACAGAGCGCCTCTGCGAAGGGGCTCACACCGAAGCAGCTTGCCGACCGCACTGTGGTGAATTTCCAGGATCTCTGGAAGGCCCTGGGGATCTCCAACGACGAATTCATCCGGACCACCGAGGACCGGCACCGGAGAACGGTCCAGGCTATATTCAGCAAGCTTCTCGACCAGGGAGACATCTACAAGGGAACGTACGAGGGATGGTACTGCGTGCCCTGCGAAACCTATGTTCCCGAGAGCAGCATGGGTGATGACAAGACCTGTCCCGACTGCAGGAGGCCGCTTCAGAAGATGCAGGAGGAGAGCTATTTCTTCCGGGCGTCCAAATACGTGGACCAGTTGCTTGCCTACTACGAGAAGAATCTGAAGGGCGTCATGCCGAAAAGCCGGTACAACGAGATCGTAAGCTTCCTCAGGAGCGGCGTCAGGGACCAGTCCATCTCGAGGACGACCCTCAAATGGGGCATCCCTGTACCTGGCGACGACAAACACGTGGTGTACGTCTGGTTTGACGCGCTGATAAACTATGTGACGGCATGCGGCTACCTTGACGATCCTGAAAAGTTCGCGAAGTACTGGCCCTCGGTCCATCACCTGGTCGGGAAGGATATCATCCGCTTCCACTGCGTCATCTGGCCCATCATGCTCCTTGCGCTGGGAGTCAATCCGCCGGTCTCCGTATTCGCACATGGCTGGTGGACCGTGGAAGGCGAGAAAATGTCCAAGTCCCGGGGCAATGTCGTTGACCCCTTCGAGATGGTGGAGCGCTACGGCAGAGACCCCTTCCGGTACTTCCTCCTGAGGGAGGTCCCATTCGGCCTCGACGGTGATTTTTCCGAGGCGGCACTGGTGGGAAGAATAAATTCGGACCTCGCCAACGATCTGGGAAACCTTCTCAACAGGACGCTCCAGATGATAGACAACTTCTGCGGCGGCAATGTTCCCGCTGAAAGCGAGCCCGGCAAAATTGAACAGGAGATCAGGGAGCTCGCTGCCCGGACGGTGGACGATGTTGACGGGAAGATCTCGGATTTTGCCTTCGACGAGGCGCTGAAGTCGATCTGGGCTCTTATCGGCCGGGGAAACAAGTATATCGACGAGACCATGCCCTGGAAGCTAGCGAAGGAAGGCGGGGAGGAAGCCCTGAACAGGGTCCTGAACACTCTCTACGATATCCTTCGCCTGAGCGCCCTCCTGGTTGCGCCCTTTGTTCCCGACACGGCGTCCCGGCTGTGGGATCAGCTTGGTCTTGAGGGGAACCCGGCAGAACTTTCCATCGACGGTTTTGCGTGGGGGGAGCGGATTCCCGGCCAGAAGGTCAAAAAAGGAAAGGTCCTCTTTCCGAGGATCGACCTTGACCAGTGGCGCAGGGAGAAAGCCGCCCGGGACAATGCAAAGGCCGACCCGTCAAAAGCTGAGCCCGAGGCTGTCCCCGAACATGAAGAGACGGTGGAAGTCGAGGCTTTCAAGGCAATAGAACTCAGGATCGCACAAATACTGGCAGTTGAGGAGATCCCGAAGTCGAAAAAACTCTATAAACTGAACATTGACCTCGGGTATGAGAAGCGGACCATCGTGTCGGGCATCAAGGAATTCTTTACGCCTGAAGAACTGGTGGGCAAACGGATCGTAGTCCTTGCCAACCTCAAGCCGGCAAAGCTCCTGGGCGTGGAAAGCAATGGAATGCTCCTGGCGGTCGGGGACAGTAAAAAGACCACTCTTGCCCTCCTCACGCCTGACAAGGATATTCCCCTCGGAAGCAGGGTAAGCTGAACAGAGGCAGAAAATAATCTGTCGGGAGCCTCCGGCTTTCTCATTGTCCGGAGACTCCCGGTTTTTTTGAAGAAAAAAGAGGATGGAACCATGGAAAATAACGATAGGAATCAATCGTCAGGTTTTTTTTTCGCCGACACCCACTGTCATGTCATCGAGGGACGGGAAGAATATAAAACTGACGCGGGTGCAGTCCTGCAGAGGGCAGCGAAGGCTGGTGTCGCCCGGATGCTCCTGGCGGGCAGCAATATCCCTTCAAGCACTATGGCTGTGGCCACGGTTGAAAAATACAGGGATCTCGGTGTCTTCGCCGCTGTAGGTGTGCATCCCCACGATGCCTCCACAGTTCCCTCGTGTTCCGTGGAGGGAATGGGCATTCCCCGCGGGCTTTCGGACCTGGCCGCGTCACCCCGTGTCGCCGCCATCGGCGAAACGGGGCTCGATTACCACTACGACCATTCTCCACGGGATCAGCAGAAGACCTCGTTCCGGGCCCACATTCGCTGGTCCCTCGAATCCGGACTTCCCCTGGTGGTTCACGGCAGGGAGTCGTACGAAGACATCATCAGGATATTCCGGGAAGAGGGAGCCTCGGGTACTACCGGGGTGATCCACTGTTTCTCCGGGACCAGGGCGGATGCGGACTTTTTTCTCGAGGCGGGGTATTATCTCTCTTTCGCCGGTCCTTTGACTTTTGCCAGGAACGAAACGCTCCGGGAGCTCTTCAGTGAACTGCCGTCGGACAGGATACTTCTTGAGACGGATTCTCCCTACCTCGCCCCCGTCCCCTTCCGGGGGAAGAAGAACGAGCCGGCCCTCGTGAGGATCGTATATGAAACAGCTGCAGATGTGAGGGGCATCTCCCTGGATGAAATAGCACGGACCGTGTCAGCCAACGCTTCGCGGCTTTTCCGGTGGGGAGACCCGTACTTCGGAGAGGAAGCGGAACGATGAGCGTCGCCGGGAACACTCCGTTCAGTTTCTCCATCGATGCCGTCTGCCCGGTCACCGGGGCTAGGGCCGGGACCCTGAGAACCCCCAGGGGAGAGATACAAACCCCTGTCTTCATGCCTGTGGGAACTCTCGCCACGGTGAAGGCCATGGCGCCCTTCGAGCTGGAGGAAATGGGGGCGCAGATCATCCTTTCCAATACGTATCACCTGTACCTGCGGCCAGGGGCTGAAATTGTCTCCGGGGCGGGAGGACTTCACGAGTTTATGCAGTGGAAGCATCCTATCCTTACAGACAGCGGCGGGTTCCAGGTTTTCTCCCTCTCCACTCTGAACAGGATCTCCGACGAAGGAGTCCGGTGCCAGTCCCATCTCGACGGCTCGCCCCACATCATGGACCCGGAGTGGTCCATGGCGGTACAGCGGCACCTGGGAAGCGATATTGCCATGTGTTTCGACCAGTGTGCCCCGTACCCGTGTTCCAGGCAGGAAGCTGAAGAGGCCGTCAGAAGGACGTCTCTATGGGCTGACCGCTCCAGGGAAGCTCAAATGAGGGAATGGGCGGGGGAAAACAGGCAGGCACTGTTCGGTATCGTCCAGGGATCCGTCTTCGAGGACCTCCGTCTCCGTTCCGCAGAAGAACTGATACCTCTCGATTTTCCTGGATATGCCGTGGGGGGGCTTTCAGTTGGAGA
>JAAYJB010000239.1 GCA_012523155.1 Synergistaceae bacterium
GCGTCGATCCCTTCGCTCTTGTACCGGAAACGGTTGGATGATCCGATATTGGCCGAGTGGTAGACCGGGGTGAGACCGCCGTCGGCATCGCCCGTGCCCGTCCAGCCGAGCATGAAGCCCCCGCCGATCCCCTTCGCCGACGTGGAAAGAAGAGCGCTCCACTCCATGAGCTCGATCTGGGCACGGATGCCCACTTCGGCGAGATAGGCCTGGATAAGTTCGGCGGCGCTGCGGCGTTCGGTCCTGTTGTCGGAGAAAATGGTCATGTCAAAGCCGTCGGCGTAGCCGGCCTCTTTCAGAAGCTCTCGTGCCTTGTCGGGATCATAGGGGTAAGCGTCTTTTCTCTCGGGGTCGAATCCCCAGATCACGGGGGAAAGAGGTCCGCGGGACGGAGTACCGTATCCGAAATACACGGCGTCCACGATCGCCTGCTTGTCCACGGCATAGTTCATGGCCTTCCGCACACGATTATCGCCGAAGGGCTTCACTTCCGTGTTCAGCCCCATGTACAGGGTGGACATGGCCGGTATCTTATAGGTGAGGTATTTGTCGTTCTTCGCTATGTTCTCAAACTCCTGGTAGGGGAAGTTTCCGGGGATCAGGTCGATGCCGCCGGACTCGAGCTCAACCAGCCGGGTGGCATCCTCGGGAATGCCCCTGTAGATAACAGTATCAATGGCAGCAGGGCCGCGGAAATAGTCGGCGTTCTTCTCGAGAATGACCTTGTCGCCCCGGGACCAGCTGACAAACTTGAAGGGGCCCGTTCCCACGGCAGCCTTGCTGCCGTAGTCGGCTCCGGCAGCCGAGACAGCCTTCTCGTTCAGGATGGACGTTTCGTACCGGGTGAGGCTCATGAGCATGGGGGCGAAAGGACGCCTGGTGACGATCTTCACAGTGTAATCGTCGACCGCTTCTACTGAGACCACTTCCTTGAGATGGGTCGCTCCAGGGGATGCTGTCTTGGGATCCTTGATCCGTTCCATGGAGTACTTCACGTCAGATGCCGTGAATGGCTCTCCGTTGTGGAATTTCACACCCTTCCGAAGATGGAAGACCCAGGTGAGGTCGTCGGGATTCTCCCATTTTTCCGCAAGATCGGGGACGATCTCCATGTTTTCGTCCACCTGCACAAGATTGCTGTAGATCTGGCGAATGACGTTCGCAGAGTAAATATCGCTGACCCTGTGAGGATCCATGCTTGATACGTCCGCCACCTGGGCGAGGCGAAGCTCGGCGGCGAAGGCCGGCAGGCAGAAGGCAAGAGAAACCACAAGCGCAACAAGAACTGAACGGTACTTCTTCATCATCTCTCCACTTCCTTTCGTATTGTGACCGTACTGATTTCTATATCCACCGGCCGATTGCCCGGCCGGACGTTTTTTCTTTCCCTCTACGCGGGACACAGCACACGAAGCTCCGTCGGGGAAGCCCCGGTGATCACTTCGGCGCCGTGAGGATGAACGATGACGTCATCCTCGATCCTCACGCCTCCCAGACCCTCTGAGTAGATTCCAGGTTCGATGGTCACCACAGCTCCCGCAGGGAGTTTTTCACCGTTCAGACGGCTGACTACGGGGAGTTCGTGAAGCTCAAGTCCAATACCGTGGCCCGTTGAATGGGTGAAGCAGTCTCCCCATCCCTTCGATGCTATATAGCACCGGGCAGCGGCGTCCACTTCCCTGCCGGTTGCAGATGATGAAACTGCAGCCACGGCTCTCTTTCTCGCCTCTTCAACGATGGAGTAGATCTCAGCAAGCTTCGGGTCGGGTTCCCCAACCGCCACAGTGCGCGTCATGTCTGAAAAATAGCCGTCCAGCACTGCACCGAAGTCCATGGTGATGAAATCTCCCCTCTGGATCATCCTGTCGGAAAAGACCCCGTGAGGTCGTGCTCCCCTTGGCCCTGATGCGACGACGAAATGTCCCTTTGCCGGATACTGGGCTCCTCTTTTGCGGATCTCGTGGACCAGGTCGGCGGCGATCTCAGCCTCGGTGCGCCCGGGCCGGATCGCGGGAAGGAACGCTTCGAAGGCCTCGGCAGCTATCCTGGCAGAGCGGCGGATGACGTTCAGTTCCTCCTCATCCTTTACTGCCCTCAGCCTGCGGACCAGGCCGGATGTGCCCACGAAGGAGGAGATGATTTTTCCGAGGGCCCTTCCCCGTTCAAGTGTAAGCCGATCGTCCTCAACTGCGAGGTTCTTTAGGCCGAGTTCACGGACCGCCTGTGCGACTGCAGGCCATGGATCCCGGTCTTCCATCCTGACAAGAGGGAAGAAGGATTCTTCCTCCGCCTGGAGAAAATACCTGGAATCGGTGACAAGCCGGCCGCCCTTCTCTCCGAACACGAGAATGCCGAATGATCCCGTGAAACCCGAAAAATACTGGATACCGGGCCGATTGTCCGACTCGCTGCTGAACATGAAAAAACCGTCTGCCCCTGCACGGTCCGTCTCTTCCAGGA
>JAAYJB010000240.1 GCA_012523155.1 Synergistaceae bacterium
CCATGGTACCTGACGACAGGAAACTGAAGCGACTGATCGCTGCGGCAAGTATGTATTACAAGGACAATATGCTCCAGAGCGAGATCGCCGGGGTCATGGGGATCTCCCGCCCCATGGTGTCCAGGCTCCTGGCGGAAGCAAGGGAGTGCGGCGTCGTCACCATAACTATCAACGAGGCGGGCAGTGCCCAGGAACTCCTGGCCGGAAGAGTGACCGCGCGCTTCTCCCTGAAGCGGGCATTTGTGGTGCCGTCAAGGGGTTCTTCCACCCGGGACGAAAACAGCTCCGTGGCCCGGAGGGCTTTTGCATTCTGGCACGACGAGCTTGAAGAAACGGAGTACACGGGAGTGGGCTGCGGTTACATGGTGGGCATGTTCTCAGAGTACGCAGGGACCAGGACGCCGGACCCCGTACCCCGGCAGGGTGAGATTTTTCCACTCATCGGCGGAATAAAAGCCTCCTTCCGCAGCTATCACACTAACGAACTGGTTCGCCTGATCGCGGTCCAGTCGGGCCTCAATGCCTCTTACCTGTACATGCCGGCGCTCTTCGATTCAGAGGATGAGAAGCGGATGTACGAGCATACAGAGGCCTACAGGGATATCGAATCCAGGTGGATGAGCCTGACAACGGCAGTGATCGGGATATCCAACCTGCACGCCACCCCCGACCTTGCCACGGCGGCACGGTTCGGAAGGGCACTGATCGAAGAGCGGGCGGTAGGAAGAATCCTCGCCCACTATTACGATATTAACGGCCGCTTCATCGAGCCCCAGAACGACATCGCAATGCAGATCCCTCTTTCCCGATTGCGGACAGCAAAAAACGTGGTGGCTCTCTGCGCCGACTATCTCACCCCCGAGAGCCTTCTCGGAGCGCTCCGGACGGGAATCATCACCCACCTGGTGCTGCCGGACACACTGGCGGATCAGATAACCCAGCCCTCCGACCTTCAGTGACCCCGGTCAATTCACCCCATATTTCATCTCTGTGCCCTAAATCACATGGTTTCGGGCACTGTTTCTTGGGATTTTTTCAAGTGCAAATTAACATATGTAACTCTATGGACAACTAATGTTGACGAATGTAAAATAGCTTGAAGTCATGAATAGATTTTTTTTAAATCTCAATAAAGAGGAGGTCGAAAATGTGACGGTAACCCTGCGGCAAATGAAGCAAATGCTTCTTGGCGGAGCAGATTGCGTTATCTCGGCCAGGGATGAGCTAACGGATATCGACTCCCGATTCGGCGACGCCGACCACGGCATCACCATGGAAAAAATAATGACGGCCCTGAAGAATGCTGTCCGTTCCTTTGGGGAGGACGGCACCATAAAGGATCTGATGAGCGGCATTTCCATGGCTGTGATGACCATTAACGGGGGGAGTGCCGTACCGTTGTGGACCACACTCTTTGACGGCTTGGCCGAGGGGGCTCCGGACCGGATCGAGATGAGCGAAGAAGAGTTCAGGTCCATGTTCCGCAGCGGCTACGAAACGCTCTTTGAAATATCGAGGGCAAAAAAGGGTGACAAGACCATGATGGACGCCCTGGAGCCGGCCGTGGATGCCCTGTGCGCCGCGGCAGGGGGCCTGGCGGACATGATTAAGGCCTCTGCCGGAGCTGCCGAGGCCGGGGCAAGGGAGACCGCCAATTTCGCCGCCAGGTTCGGCCGGGCGAAGAACTACGGGGAACGGAGCATAGGCACGCCGGACGCCGGGGCCATGTCGATGGGGTATTTCTTTCAGGGCCTCGCAGAAGGCCTGGACCGGGACCAATAACGCAAGGAGGATGACTGGCATGAAGATGAAGAAGTTTCTCAACGATCCGAACACGCTGACCGCTGAAATGCTCGAGGGACTCGCGCTTGCCCATGGGAACATTGTTGATGTGCTTCCGGGAAACCTGGTGGTTTCCAAAGCTCTTAAGGACGCCGACCGGGTTACCATCGTGACCTTGGGCGGCACAGGCCATGAGCCCGCCCTCTCCGGTTTTGTGGGCGACGGCATGCTGGACATCGCAGTGGCGGGGGACGTGTTCGCCGCCCCCAACCCCCAGAGCTGCTTCGAGGCAATCAAGCTGGCGGACAAGGGAAAGGGAGTACTCTTCCTGGTGCTCAACCACGCCGGGGACATGCTCACCGGCAACATGACCATGAAAATGTGCAAGCAGGCGGGACTGAACGTCCGGAAGGTGGTCACCCAGGAGGACATCTCGAACGCTCCCCGGTCCAACGCCGACGACCGCCGGGGGCTTGCCGGCGCCGTGCCTCTTTATCATATTGCGGCGGCGGCGGCGAAGGAAGGCAGGTCCCTTGACGAGGTGGCCGACCTCTCCCAGCGATACGCCGACAGCATGGCCACCATTGCGGTGGCGGTCCGCTGCGCCACCCACCCCGCAAGCGGAGCCTCATTCGGCGACCTGGGTGACGAGGACATGGAAATAGGAATGGGGCAGCACGGCGAGGGCGGCGGAGGACGGCAGCCCATGAAGACAGCAAGGGAGACGATCGCCATCATGGCCAATGCCCTGGTGAAGGACATCCCTCTCCAGAAAGGGGACAGGGCCTTCGTCATGGTGAACGGTTCCGGGGCCACCACCCTTATGGAACAGTTGATCCTTTACAAGGACTGTGTGCGCTATCTCGAGAGCCTCGGCATCGAGGTAGTGGCCAACATGGTGGGCGAAATCCTCACAGTCCAGGAACAGGCGGGCTTCCAGCTCAACATCGCCAAGTGGAACGACGAGTTCCTGCGCTTCTGGAACACCCCCGCCCGGACCATCGCCTTCAACAAATGACGACGGACAGACAAATGACTGCCGAAGGGAGCTGAGGAAATGGCGGACAATGTCGGAAATACAATGGGAAAGGATTACCACCTGGATGTCGCCCCGAGGTTCGATGGATTCCACGTGAAGGGGCTCTCACACTGCTCCTGGGGGATGAAGAACCGGCTTTCCCGCATCTTTCGCCCCTCTTCGGGCAACACGGTCATGCTGGCCTTCGATCACGGCTACATCATGGGCTCCACATCGGGATTGGAGCGGCTGGACATCGTTATCGAACCCCTGCTTCCCTTCGTGGACGTGCTCATGGCGACCAGGGGAGCCCTGCGCTCCTGCGTCCCTCCTTCCACGGATAAGCCCCTCTGCATCCGGGCCACCCATGACGCCTCGGTGCTTCACGAAGACATGAGCGTCGGGGGAGGGGCAGGCCTGGATATGGAGGATGCCCTGCGGATGAACGCCTCGGCCCTGGCCGTCCAGACATTCATCGGGGCGCCGGGCGAGGGGGATTCCCTTGAACTCCTGTGCCGTGCGGTGGACCAGGGAGAGCGGTACGGCATCCCCGTGCTGGGCGTAGTGGCCGTGGGGAAGCAGCTTGTCCGGAACGCCAGGTACTTCCTCCTGGCGACCCGGATACTGGCGGAGCATGGGGCCCAAATGGTGAAGACCTATTATTGCGAGGATTTCGAGCGGATCGCGGCGGCATGTCCCGTCCCCATCGTCATCGCCGGGGGCAAGAAGCTCCCCGAGGACGAGGCCCTTACAATGGCGTACCGGGCCGTCCGGGAGGGTGCCAGGGGAGTGGACATGGGGCGGAACATCTTCCAGAGTGAACATCCGGCAGCCATGGCCATGGCTGTGGGAAAAGTGGTTCACGAAGGATTCACTGACAGGGAGGCGTACGAGGCTTTCCTTGAAATAAAAAACCGTTCCTGAAGACCGTACGAAAAAAGGGGGACGGATTTTTCCGCCCCCCTGTTCTTCCGTTGTTCAAAGCCCGAAAGGAGAGATACCATGTTCGAGATCGTCCATATCGGCATCCCCACAACCCAGAGCAAAGAAGGGGAGACCTACGTCCCGGGAGCGGAGATCTACGTCACCCCGCCGGAAAAGTCACCCTTCGCCATAGAATACGTCCGTTTCCTTCCCGGAACGGTCTTCCCCGAGGCTATGCACTACGACGTGCACGTGGCCTCGAAGGTCGATTCCATCGAGAAGTACGCCGCCCTGGCCGACGAAATTCTCGTCCCGAAGATGGACGGCGGCGCCTGTTGGCTGTGCTTCGTCCGGAAGGACGGCGCCATCATCGAGCTCATGGAGGAAAAGTAGAGGCATCGGAAGAGAGAGAGTCCTCTTCGCCTGAAACATATTTCATGGGCTGAAGGGAGCTGTTTTCTCCCTTCAGTTCCCCTTTTTTCTGACAATGTCGAAAATCGTCACTTCCGGCGGAGCGAAGAAGCGGAGAGGCGGCCCCCAGGTTCCCGCGCCGTTGCTCACGTAGATCAGGCTTTCCCTGGAGGTTTCCGCTGCGTAAGCTTCCCCTTTCCTGGGCGAGATAGCCCTCAGCCCCGGCCGGTAGTTGTGAGCCAGGCGTGTCAGCCAGTAGAAGGGCCAGATCTGCCCTCCGTGGGTGTGCCCGGAGAGCTGGAGGTCAAAGAGTCCCGCCGATTCAGCCTCCACTATGGGGCGGTGTTTGAGCAGCACTACGAAGCGATCCTCGGGCAGGGAGGCTAAAATCGCCTGTTCCGGGTGGTTCGTTCCGCCGGAGCGCCGGGCGGAGGCATCATCCATGCCCACGAGGACCAGTCCGCCCACGAAGAGGGGTTCGTCCCGAAGTACCCTCATACCTGCCCGTTCCTTGAATTCGACGGCCTGCCGGACGCCTACGTGGTACTCATGGTTGCCGGTGACGGCATAGGTCCCGAGGGGCGGATCCAGCTCCCTTAGAAGGACGATTTCCTCATCGCGAAACTCCATGTTGTCATCCACGAGATCCCCCGTACTGACCACCAGGTCCGGCTCTGCTGCACGGACGACGGAGAGTATCCGTCCAAGGCGTTCCTCCTGGATGATCCACCCCAAATGAACGTCTGTTATCTGGGCGATGCGGATCCGATCCAATCCTGCCGGGAGCCTTTCCGTTTC
>JAAYJB010000241.1 GCA_012523155.1 Synergistaceae bacterium
GGCAAGGGATTCAACGGACTCGTCGTTGAGGCCGAGATTAAGGACGGTATCCATCATTCCGGGCATGGAAATTGGAGCACCGGAGCGGACGGATACGAGGAGGGGGTTCTCCCCCGAACCGAAGGTTTTTCCGGTCTTCTTCTCGATATCTTTCATTGAACTGACCACTTTGTCCCAGACCGAGTCGAGGAACGCGGGGTCTTCTCCGTACTTGAGACAGGCTTCTGTGGTCAGGATAAATCCCGGGGGTACGGGGAGGCCGTACTGCACCATCTGTGCAAGGTTGGCTCCCTTTCCTCCGAGAAGGTCTTTCATTTCGGCGTTGCCTTCCTCGAAACTGTACACGTATTTCTTCACTTCATTCATCTCTTTAATGCACCTCCATGTCAAGATTGCGTCTGATCCATATTCTGCAGCAGAGCCAGTATTTCATTCGCGGTTTCCTCTATGGCTCTCGTTGTTACATCGAAAACTACTATTCCAAGATTCTCCATTATACACGAAGCGTAAGAAATTTCACGGGATATCCGATCATTTTGAACATACGAACTTTCTCCGGGAGAAAGGCCCATCATGGACATCCTTCGGCTTCGTATCTCGCCGAGGGATCCCGGTGACCTGGTGAGGCCTATGATCCGCTCCGGGGGGATCCTCAGCAGCTGCGGAGGAAGTTCCATTTCAGGGACAAGGGGAACGTTGGCGGCCTTTATTCCCCTGTTCGCCAGGTAGACGCACAAGGGAGACTTCCCCGTGCGGGAGACGCCGACGATGACCACGTCGGCCTCCTTCAGTATTGAGGGGTTGCCGCCGTCGTCTGCAGCAATGGTATATTCCATTGCCCGGATGCGTTTGAAGTATTCCCGGTCCATGGGATGGAGCAGCTTCGAATCTTCCTTCGCCTCTCTGCCCGAGGCCTTTTCGAGCCCGGAGAGCAATGGGGAAAAGACATCGAACTGGTCGATCCCGATAATGCGGCACTGCTCCCTGATAAAGGACCGGAGCCTGCCGCTGAGGAAACAGTGGATGACGACCGCATCTTCCCTGCGCGCCTGCCGGAGCACGGACCGGAGTTTTTCCTCTTCGAGGATCGCCCTGTGCCGTGTTATCTCGACGCCTTTTTTTCCGAAGCGGCGGGTTATCCACGAAGCAGCTGCTTCCGCCTCCTCGGAGAGGTAGTCGGAAAGAACAAAAAGATCAAGAGTATCCTCCGCCGGCCCGTGTTCGTTCCGTGCGTCGAAGATGGCCACTCTCCCTCAGCGTGCCCTCAGGACATCGAGGATTTCCTGGGCTGTTTCCTCGACCGCCCTGTCGGTCACGTCATATATTCGTGCACCAAGAGACTTCAGGTAGCTGACGGCCGCCTGGATCTCCCTGTCCACCCGATCCCTGCTGGCGTAGGCCGATGCCGACGGCTCAAGACCAAGGAGGCGGAGACGCTCCTGCCGTATCTGGATGAGCCTCTCGGCGGAAATTATGAGGCCCACCAGTTTTGAGGACGGTACGTCCTTAATGGCCTCGGGAGGATCCACTTCGGGGATGAGGGGTATGTTTGCGGCCTTGAATCCCTTGTTTGCGATGTACATTGACAGCGGAGTCTTTCCCGTGCGGGAGACGCCGAGAATGACCACATCGGCATCCGGAAGGGACTCTGTGCCCCTCCCGTCGTCGCACTGGATGGCGAACTCCACCGCCTTGATCTTCTTGAAGTAATCTTCGTCCAGTTTCCGGAGAAGGCCGGGGGACTGCAGGGGCGGCCTTTCCAGGCGCTCTTCCAGGGCATCGACGATGGGACCCAGGAGGTCGACGCAGGGAACTCCGGCCCGGGCGCTATTCTGTGCCAGCGCGGAGCGGATCTGCCTGTCGACAAGAGTGCAGATGATGATGGACGGTACTGTTGACGCCCTGGAGACAATTTCGTCGATCCTGCCCGGACCCTCAACGTACCGGTACCGTATTATTTTCGAGAAATCCGTGTCGAACTGGCTTATGGCCGCCAGGGCCACATGTTCGGCCGTTTCGCCGGTCGAATCGGAAACGATAAAAAGATTCAGGGTGTCCATTGCTTCCCGCCCTCCCCGGTTCAGTTTTTCTGCAGGCATTTCTGCCGCTGTCTATGCTCCCTTGAGGACTCCCACGTCGCCCACCTTGAGGAACAGTGAACTGCACATTCCAAGGAGCGCGATCCTGTTTGCCCTGACCCTGTCGTCAGGGTCCATGACGAGTACATCGTCGAAGAAGCGTGTGACGTGAGGCGAGAGTTCGGCAAGATTTCCGGCAAGGGCGTTCCAGTCCTGCTTCGCGAGGGAGTCATCCACGAGGGGGACTATCCGCGTGATTTCTCCGAAGAGGTCTTTTTCCCCATCCTTCGAGAAGAGGGACGGATCCACTTCGACGGAACTCTCGCCGCCGCTCCTGGCAAGGATGTTCCTGACCCGAACCGCGGCAGTGACAAGGTTCGTGAACCAGGTGCTGCCCTGGATCTTCGAGAAGACCTCGAGGAACCGGAGGACCTGGAGGGGCCTGTGCCCTGTCACCGATATGGCGAGGGCGGCGAGTTCGTGACCGTAGCCTTTTTCCTTGACCTGGACGAGAAGCCTCTGGGAGAAGAACGCGAGCACCTTCCCGAGGACCTCGTCCTGTTCGGAGACAGTTCCGGCGGACTGGGCGAAAAGGCGGGACATATCAACGTCGAGGCCGAGGCCCCAGATTATTTCATTGATGCACCGTGCCGCGCGCCGGAGCCCATAGGCGTCCTGGGACCCGGTCGGTTCGAGGCCGGCCTTGTGGCAGTTCACGATGATAAAGGCCCGTTCGGACAGGCCGAGAAGGGCTCCTGGGATGTCGCCCGGAAGTTCGCTGCCGGCGGCCTTCGGAAGATACTGGTCGTAGATCGCTTTAGCCACACGGTCGGGTTCCCCGTTACGGAGCGCGTACTCCCTTCCCATGACGCCCTGCAGCTCGGGGAACTCGTAGACCATGCTGGTGACAAGATCTGCCTTGGCCAGGAATGCCGCCCGGTCGACGACGGGAATGAGGTCTTTCTTGTCCATTTCCGTGCACAGCCAGAGGGCAAGCTCCCGCGTGGAGGCGACTTTTTCGTAAAGCGTACCGAGCTTTTCCTGGTAGACGATGTTTTTGAGCTTGTCCACGTTTGCCGCGAGAGGATTTTTAAGGTCTTCCGCCCAGAAGAAGGCGGCATCTTCGAGACGTGCGCGCAATACGCGCTCGTTGCCTTCTCTGACGACGTCCATGTTCGAGGCAAGGTTGTTGCTGACTCCCACGAAGAAGGGAACGAGCTTTCCGTTCCTGCCCCGGACGGAGAAGTATTTCTGGTTCTTCTTCATGGATGTGGTGAGGACTTCTTCGGGGATGTCGAGGTATTTCCTGTTGAAGGACCCGAAGAAGGGCACGGGGTATTCCACGAGGTAGAGGTTCTCGTTGATTATTTCGGGGTCGAGTTCCACCGAACCGTCCAGGTCTTTCTCTAGGGAGGCGATGCCTGCGAGCATTTTCTGGCGCCGCTTGTCCTGGTCGAGGATCACGTAGTTGTCGTAGAGTTTGTCCATGAATCCGGCGGCGTCGTTGATAACGATTTTCCGGGCGCCCATGAACCTGTGTCCCGTGGTGGTATTGCCGCTTTTTATGCCGCCGTATTCAAAGGGGATGACTTCACTGTCGGCCATGGCGAGGATCCACCTGATGGGGCGGGCAAACCGCACTGTGGGGTCGTCCCAGAACATGTTCTTGGGAAAGACGAGCTTCCGGATGAGGGCCGGGAGAAGATCGGCGAGGATGTCAAGAGATTTGCCCCCGGGTTCTGAGACTTCGGCGCAGGCATAGCGAACACCGTCCACCTCGGCGGGGACGAGCCGGTCTATGGAGACTCCCTTGCTCTTTGCGAATCCTTGGGCTGCACGGGTGGGGTTTCCGTTGGCGTCAAACGCCGCGGACCAGGCAGGCCCCTTGAAGGTGCTCACGAGGTCTTGCTGCCGGTCTTCCGTGTCCCTTACTGCAAGGGCTATGCGTCTTGGCGTCGCAAAGGCCGAAAGGCTCTTGAAGGGTATGCGGGCAGCGGTAAGGTCGTTCCGGGCCGTCTCCTCGAGGGTGTCGAGGATGTCGGGCAGAAAACGCGACGGGATTTCTTCCGTTCCTATTTCGAGCAGTATGTTCTTGATCACCATGATTTCACCTCGTGGCCTCAGGGCCGAATTTTCCCCGGAAGGGCAGGCCCATGTCGCGCCTCTGGGCAGCATACGCCGCACAACATTTGCCTGCGAGCACCCGGATCCTGCCGATGTAGCCCGTCCGCTCGGTGACGCTGATCGCGTTCCGTGCGTCGAGCAGGTTGAATGTGTGCGAGCATTTGAGGACGTAGTCGTAGGCCGGGAGGACATACCCTTTCTCGAGGATCCGGGCGGCTTCTGCCTCGTACATGCCGAAGAGCTTGAAGAGCATTGGGGTGTCGGCTATTTCAAAGTTGTAGTGGGAGTACTCCACTTCCCCCTTGTGATGGACGTCTCCATAGGTCACGTTGTCCACCCACTGGAGGTCGTAGACGTTCTCGACTTTCTGGACGAACATGGCTATGCGCTCTATTCCGTAGGTGATCTCGGCAGGGACGAGGTCCATGTCGATGCCGCCGACCTGCTGGAAGTAGGTGAACTGGGTGACCTCCATTCCGTCGAGCCAAACTTCCCATCCCAGGCCCCAGGCTCCCACCGTCGGGGATTCCCAGTCGTCCTCAACGAACCGGATGTCGTGAGCCGCTGGTTCAACGCCGAGGGCGGCGAGGCTCTGGAGGTAGAGGTCGATAATGTTCGAGGGTGCGGGTTTTATGATGACCTGGTACTGGTAGTAGTGCTGGAGCCGGTTCGGGTTTTCGCCGTATCTGCCGTCAGTCGGACGCCTGGAAGGCTCTACGTAGGCGACCCTCCACGGTTCTGGGCCAAGTGCCCTGAGGCACGTGGCAGGGTTCATGGTGCCTGCGCCGACCTCTATGTCATAGGGCTGCTGGACGACACACCCCTGCTCCGCCCAGAACCGTTCGAGCCGAAAGATGATTTCCTGGAAATTCACTTCATACCCCTCCTTGATTGCAATGCCTGCGTTTCATCGGGACGTTCGCCCCGCTTATTTCATAAAGTCAAAAAAGGCCTTCATTCTTCTGCACCCGTCCTTCCAGAAACCGGGATCTTCCATTGATGCGGGGAAGAATTCCTTCATCCGCGCAGTTGGGCACTCCTCCGCCAGGAGCAGCATTTCCCGCCGTGACCGTGAGAGAAAGGCCCCGTTCGATCCACTGGCGCACCGGGAGCAGGAAAGGCCTTCGGCAGTCCAGTACGCGTCTCCGAGAGCGGTTCCGCACGATGCACAGGATCCGAGGGACGGGGCAAGGCCCCAGTTCCCCAGCCATTTCCTCAGGAAACGCCACTCGGCCGCTTCCGGCAGGACTCCCTCTTTCAGAAGCACAGAGGACCAGTAAAAGGGACCGAGGATCTCGTCGCAGGGATGGCC
>JAAYJB010000034.1 GCA_012523155.1 Synergistaceae bacterium
CAACGCTTCGATGGCGGTCACGTTTATGTACATCTCGCCGCTCCCCAGGGACGAGCGCACATCCCCCTGGACTCTCACAGGAACACCTTCCCGAAGGTTCTTCATTTCTTCCTGTATTCTGGGATCATAAATTCTGGCGAGCAGAAAATCTTTCCTGACGCTCCCGTCAGTCCCCGGCGTGTCCTGGCGAACCGAAAAGGGCATGTATTTCTTCGGCTTGCCCGCGCTGGGCTCGACGCGGATCAGATGGAGCGTCCCTGAAACCGTCACGATGTTCTCCGTCAGCATCTGGACATCAACTCCCACTCTTGGTTTGTGTGCGTTGCCTCTGCCTGAAAAACCTCGTATTCATCTCTTCCGTTACAAAATACATCCATATTCTACCTTTTTTTCACCTTTTTGTCTCCCGTCATTACCGCAAAAATGTATTATGCAATATGTTTCAATCGTATTCCCAGCCTCTGAAGAGTTTTTTTCAGCGGGGCGCCTGTCTTCCTGTCCCACCCCCTTGCATCGTAATATTCATCGAGCATAAGATCATAATTTCGAACGGCGCTTTCAGGGCTCTCCGCATATTTTCCGAAAGCAGGAATGGAACGCACACGGTCAGGGAGACGATCATCCTCTCTTCCGAAACCTTCACGGCAGTTGAACAGGCGCTGCATGTTCGTCACTCTCTCCGCAGTTTCCATGAGTTCTTCCCCCGACATGTCCCACCCGGTGAGCGCAGAGAGCATCGCCGCATATTCATGGGGCGTGATCCCGACGTACATGTAAAACTTGCACGTACCCAGGATATCCGGCAAAGCCCCTCCATCCTGCAGGATCCGGACCGCTTCGCCTTTCCCTTCCTCGTCCCAGCGTTCAAACTTTCCGGGATCAGGAAGGCCGAAGGAGGACAATCCGAAGTCGAGATGGGCGCAGTCATATGCGACTGTCTCAAGGGGATGGATATGACACATTCCCCGGTTTGCCGTTCCGTAGCTAACCGCAAGGGTCTTACCCGCCCTGGGATCATGGCATGGTCCCTCGAGCCCCTTCACGTGAACGGCAAACTTCTCCGCACCGCCGCCTATCCTTTGGGCAGCTCTCTTCACCCCGTCAGCGAGAATATCCCCTATCCCCTCTCGCCTTGCGATCATTTCAATCAGAAGAGGAAGTACTTTTCCGTTTCCCCAGGACAGGTCCTGTCCATTGACCGCGTCCTCCTGCAAAATTTCTTTTTCAACACACTCAAAAAGAAAGCCGATCGCAGCTCCGGCGGAAATGGTGTCTATTCCCAGCTCGTTGCAGAGGTATCCGCAGTGTACAGCACAGTCCACATCTTCGTTGAGGACATATGCAGTGAAGGACCCCACGGTCTCGTATTCCCCGCCGTCATGTAGAGGCGTCTTCCACGGACCTTCCTTAACATGAACCTTTCTCCCGCATTTCATGGGACATCCCTTGTAGCACCCGGCAGAGGACACCTGGTTTTTCCCGAAGAAGTGGGCTGAAACAGCCTCACCTTTCCCCCATGAATTCGACTGCCAGTTCTTCGTGGGAAGATCGCCGATCCTGTCGCTGTTCTCATAGCCTCCCATGGTTCCGAGTTCCGTGAATCCGGGGGTATTCGGGCTTTCTTTTACGATCCTGTGGGCTCTGCGCACTGATTCCATCCATGCCGACGGATGTGCGGGCTGGACCCTGCCCGTACCTTTTACGGAAACAGCAGCCACATTTTTTGATCCCAGCACTGCCCCCGCACCGATGCGCCCGGCAGCCCTGTGCCCCACCATGACCGAAGCGAAGAGTACCCGGTTTTCACCGCCGGGGCCTATGGTGAGGATCGAATATCCCTCCAGCCCCTCATCTTCCCTCAAAAGTTTTTCCCGTTCCAGAACCGGACGGCCGTACAAAAACGAGCCGTTCCTCAATTCGACTTTTTCGTCTGTGATGACAATGTGAACAGGCCGGTCTGAGGCTCCGTGAAGCACGACAAAATCATACCCTGAACGCTTCAACTCCGGACCGAAGTCGCATCCTACACGGGCCTCGCCCCACCCTCCGGTGAGCGGAGATTTGCAGCACACCGACAGGCTCCCTCCCCCCGGAACCGTATTATCGGTAAGCGGCCCCGTGGCAAGGATGAAATAGTTCCCGGGGCCAAGGGGATCTGTTCCTGAAGGTACCCCTTCGGACAGAAGGCGGGCGGCATACCCGGTTCCTCCAAGCCACGGCCTGATTTCACCGGCTGAGATCTCTTCCCGGGAGACTTCCCCTGTTGTCAGGTCGATCCACAGGATCTTCCCTGCATACCCGAACAGCTTCTCCATAAGACCATCTCCTTTTCTCCTTATTTACTATAACACGATGAGAGGATCTCCCCGGGCGCCCCGTCCGGGGAGAAAAAAGCCCCGTCCGGTACCCGGACGGGGCTTTTCACAGCTAAGTTCCAGAACTTATCAGTAAGGGGAAATTCATTTCGCCCCTGCTTCAGCCCTCGGACGATGGACATAGACGCTGCACGGGGCATTGGCCACCACCTTGGCCGCAACACTGCCGAGGAAGAACCTCTCCATCGCACCCAGTCCCCGATGGCCTATCATGATCATGAACGCATCATTTTCTTCCGCAAACTTGACTATCTGGTCGTACACCCGTCCCGATCTCACGGAAATGGACATTTTGGGGATCGTCTTGCCGATCGCCTCCATCTCTTTTTTGATGAAATCCTCAAACTCGGATTTCACCTCGTCGTCGGTGGGGGGAACCACCACAGTACCTTCACCGTAGAACACCGGCCTATGCTCAGAGAGGGCGATAACGTGGAGAAAGAGCATCTCGGCATCCTGTTCGCGGTTCGCGTAGTGGATCGCATAGTCCACCACACCCCTGCTCGCGTCGCTTCCATCGATCGCCACGACAATTTTTTTCATTTTTATCCCTCCTTTTCACTTTATGGAAAGGCCGACTCACTTTTTTTACGACACTGAAAAACTCTCTGTAGAAACATTATATCACGGAACTTTCAATTTTGTTGAAACAACGACTTCTTGCAAACCTGTTCCCCTTGGCAGAAGCAGTTGTTTCGGCTATTTATTTTTATCCAAAGTGTTACAATTACGATGAAAACACTGATCGAACGACAGGGAGGCTGGTCATTTTGAAGAGTTTCAGCTTTTTTCGGCGTATGTTGCTTTTATTGTGCCTTGGCATGGTTATTCTGCTTTCCTGGGCGCCGGTTTTCGCCCAGGAAGGAGATTCCGCCCACATCGAGCTGATTCTCGATGCTTCCGGAAGCATGTGGGCAAAGCTCGGGAAATCAACCAGGATCGAAGTTGCAAAGGAAGCTCTCAATAAAATCATCGACGACCTGTCCGAACGGAAGGGTATCGCGGTCGGACTCCGTGTCTACGGGCACCGGACAAATGACTGCAAAGATACGAAGCTTGAAATACCTATAGGTCCCCTCGATGCTAAAAAGATGAAAAAATTCATCAGCGGGATAAAACCAAAGGGAAAGACTCCTATCGCCTACTCTCTCGAGGAGGCTGCCGGGGACTTCAAGACAGATTTCAAGGGGAGCAGGGTCGTTATTCTCGTTACAGACGGGCTGGAAAGCTGTAATGGGGACCCGTGCGCTGCAGCGAAAGCCCTCGCCGAAAAAGGGATCGTTTCGAAAATCCACGTAGTGGGATTCGGCATGGACAAAAAATCGGTCTCCCAGCTGGAGTGCATCGTCAAGCCATCAGGAGGGCTTCTCCTGGAGGCGAACAGCGCTGCCGAGCTTGCGAAGGCCTTTGACACTATCGTTAAGACTGCTCTTGATGTCAACCTCGAGGTAAAAGGGCTGGACAAAAAGGGGAACCCTGCTGCCATGACTGTAACTGTCCTGAAAGACGGGGACGAGCTCCTCTCTGAAAGCGGGGAAACGGTAAGACAGAATGTTCCTGAAGGCAGCTACCTTATCCGTGCCGTCGCCTCGGGTACGGGAGAGGAGATTTTCTTCGAGGGAGTGGATCTTGTCTCAGATGAACTGACATCACTCAAGGCCGTTTTTTCTCTTTCGCGGATCCAGGTGAGAGGGGTCGACAGCAGCGGCAAGCCGGTAAATGTTTCCTGGGAAATTTTCCTGAAAGAAAACCGGGAAGCACCTGAAAAAGAATTTTCAGGAACTGACTGGAAAACAGAGATCCTTGCACCCGGCGTATATTTCGTCAGGGCTTCCCACCAGGGGACGAAAGCCGTCCAGTCATTCGACCTTACCCTTGAAGAGGGAGACCATGTCAAAAAAGAGCTTTCCTTCGCCCAAGGGAAGCTGATCATCAACATACTGGATTCTGCCGGGAAACC
>JAAYJB010000242.1 GCA_012523155.1 Synergistaceae bacterium
AACGTGGGGGCAAAGGACAGGGACACGGGGAAGGAACAGCGGATCACCATCAACGGGTCCACCAACCTTGACAAGTCAGAGGTGGAGCGGATGATCCGGGAGGCCCAGGAGCACTCCGCGGACGACAGGAAGAAAAAGGAGTTCGCAGAGGCCAGGAACGACCTAGAGGCCTCGGTCTACCAGCTCGAGAAGATGCTCGACCAGGGCGGCCCCAACGTTCCCGAAAACGAAAAGGCCAGGGCGAGGTCCCTGGTGGAGGAGGGGAAGTCCACCCTCGGAAAGTCCGACAGCACCCTCGAGTCCCTAAAGGTGGCAGCGTCTGACGTGAAGCAGATGATCCAGATACTTTCGTCTTCGTCGGCGGAAGGTTCCGAGCCCCAGCCGGCGTCATCGGCAAAGGACGACGACAACGTTGTGGACGCCGAGTTCGTTGACGGCACCGGCGGAGGCGGGTGCTGAGGGGTCTGAAAAAGCCTCCGGCGGAGGCACGCAAAACCTGCCCCGGCCTGTGTGGCCGGTTCATCATAGATCAGCCTGCGGGCGATTGCCCGCAGGCTTTTTTGCAGGTATACTATGCAGATTCATTTTTGGAGGTGACCCATGCCATTACAATATGTCCCCTTGACCATAGATATGCGCGGCGACTATTGCGCACACTTTGATCTCTGCTCCGGCAAAACGTCGGACTACACGTTCGTGAACTTCTGGGCCTGGTCCGACGAACGGAAATACGAACTGGCGCACTCCCACGGACTCTTCTGGCCGAAGATCAATAATCCGGCGCCGTCCCTGTGGGCTCCCGTGGGAAACTGGGAGGAGGCCGACTGGGAAAATGTCCTGACAGATCTTTTCCCCGAAGGTGCGGTCTTCGACAGGGTCCCCGAGGAGCTGATGACTCTCTGGTCGGAGCGGCTGGGAGACAGATTCTCCTTTGAAGACCAGCGGTCCGAGTGGGAGTACATCTATTCCGTTGAGGAACTCATCTCCCTGAAGGGCAACCGCTTCCACAAGAAGAAGAACCTCTGGAAGCAGTTCCACAAGCTCTACGACTCCGAATACCGGCAGATCGGGCGGGACGACGTGGATGAGATCCTCGAGATGCAGCAGCTCTGGTGCGAGTGGAAAAGCTGCGACGACATCCCCGGCCTCCGGGCCGAGAACCATGCCATCTCAAGGGTACTGAAGAACTGGGACCGTTTCCCCGGCCTCCTCTGCGGTGCCCTCCATGCCGACGGCAACATGGTCGCCTATTCAGTGGGCGAGCCCATGACCGATGACATGGTGGTGGTCCACTTCGAGAAGGGGCTCGTGGATTACAAGGGCGTCTACCAGGCCATCAACCGGGATTTTCTCGAGCACTCCTGCGCCGGCTTCACCTGGGCGAACAGGGAGCAGGACATGGGCGAAGAAGGAGTCAGGAAGGCAAAGGAGTCCTACAATCCAGTCCGTTTCCTGAAGAAGTACCGCGCCGCCTGGAAGGGATAGGCACATGCACGACTGGGAAAAAAGCACCCTCTTCCGCGCCTTCCGGCACAGGAACTTCCGCCTGTTCTACATGGGGCAGATCGTCTCCCTGTCGGGGCTGTGGATGCAGAGGGTGGCCATGAACTGGCTGGTCTACAGGATCACCGGCTCCCCCCTGCTGCTGGGGACGGTCGACTTCATGACCCAGATCCCCGTGCTGCTCTTCGGCTCATTTACAGGTGCGTTTCTCGAAGGACGCAACCTGCGGAGGGTCATCATGATCTGCCAGACGATCAGCATGCTTCATGCGTTCACCCTCGCTCTCCTCACCCTGACCGGAGTGGTGGAGTACTGGCATATCCTCATCCTCGCCGGCATCATCGGCACCTCCGACTCCTTCGAGGTTCCCGCCCGCCAGGGGTTCACCATACGGCTCGTGGAGGATGAAAAGGACCTCGGCAACGGCATCGCCCTCACGTCCACCCTCTTCAACGTCACCCGTCTTGTCGGCCCGTCCATAGCGGGCATGGTCATCGCCGTGGTAGGGGAGGGCATCTGCTTCCTTATGAACGGCATGGCCTACTCGGCCACCCTCACCGCCCTGTTCCTCATGCGCTTCAAAAAATCCCTCGTATCGGAAGAGGCCAGGAAGAGCGTGCTCGAGGGGATGAAGGAGGGGCTCAGGTACGTGGGAAGCTTTCCTCCGCTCCGGAACTACCTGGGTGCCATCGCCCTGGTGAGTTTCTTCGCATTCCCCTACATGGTGCTGCTTCCCGTATTCGCCCGGGAGATCCTCGGCGGAGGACCCAGCACTCTCGGGTTCCTCATGGGCGCCACAGGTCTTGGAGCCCTTGCGGGCTCAATTCGCCTGGCGCTGCGGAAATCCCCCGTCGGGCTCGGGAAGATCATGGCGGTGTCATGTATCCTACTGGGCCTCTCCATGACGGCCTTCTCACTCTCGAAGATATTCGCCCTTTCCCTTGTCCTCATGGCGTGCCTCGGATTCTTCATGGTCTCCACCCTCGTGTCGTGCAACACCCTGGTCCAGACCCTCGTTGACGAGGACAAGAGGAATCGTGTCATGAGCCTCTTCATTGTCTCCGCCATGGGGATCACACCCCTGGGCAGCCTCAACGCCGGATGGATAGCATCACGCCTCGGGGCACCCTTCACCCTCCTTATGGGAGGGATCATAAGCGTGGCCATCGGTTTCCTTCTTCTTCGAGCCTGGCCCTCCATGTGGGCCCTCTCGGAGCCGGTGTACCGAAAGAAAAATCTTCTCTGAACCGGGGGCCCCTCAGAACTGGGGTATAATGAAAAAAGTACCGGAGAACATCCCCGTGCACCTACACAAGCGGAGGTGAAAGAAATGGTAAAGGAACGGATACTCATCATCGGCGGCGACGCCGCGGGTATGTCCGCGGCCGGCCAGATCCGGAAGCGCAAGCCCGATGCGGACATCGTCGTGTATGAAAGAAGCGGTTTTACGTCCTACTCCGCCTGCGGCATCCCCTACTACGTGGCGGGCCTGGTTGAGCCCGAGACCCGGCTCGTTGTCCGCACGCCGGAGGAATTCCGGGAGAAGCAGAACATAGAAGTGCATATCCGCCACGAGGTGACTGCAATCGACCCGGATGGGGGCAAAATCACCGTGCACGCCCTCGAAACCGGCCGCGAGTTCACCGACTCCTTCGACAAACTCCTCATCGCCACCGGGGCGAGCCCCGTGGTCCCCCCTGTGGAAGGAGCCGATGCCGCGGGGATCTTCAGCCTCGGCACCCTTGAGACGGGGATAGAAGCCCGCAGGTTTATCGATGATCACCGGCCCGAACACGCCGTGGTGGTCGGTGGAGGATACATCGGCCTTGAGATGGCCGAGGCCTTCGCCTGCGTCCGCGGAATGAAGGTGACCCTTCTCGACAAGTCCCCACAGGTGATGAACACCTTTGACCCCGACATGGCTGAACTCATCGGCAATGCCATCCGGAGCATCGGAACGGAGCTTCGTCTCGGCGA
>JAAYJB010000243.1 GCA_012523155.1 Synergistaceae bacterium
CGAGCCGGGTAGCCTGGAGCGAATTGCAGCCGTGAGCGATATTCGCGAAGGGACCGCCGTGGATGAACGCAGGGACTCCCTCGAGGGTCTGCACAAGGTTGGGCTTGATGGCGTCCTTGAGAAGAACTGACGCTGAACCGGCAGCCCCGATGTCACCCGCCGTGACCGCCTTGCCGTCATACGTATAGCCGATCACTATCCTCTGTATCCTCTCCTTCAGGTCCATGAGGTCCGTGGAGAGGCAGAGGATGGCCATTATCTCAGAGGCCACTGTTATATCAAAGCCGGTTTCGCGGGGAACACCATTGGCCTTGCCTCCCAAGCCGATGACGATACTGCGGAGGGCCCGCTCGTTCAGGTCCATGACCCGTCTCCAGACGATGCGCCTCGGGTCGAGGTTGTGCTCGTTCCCCTGCTGCATGCTGTTGTCGATCATGGCGGAAATAAGGTTGTGAGCCGTGGTGACTGCGTGGATGTCGCCCGTGAAGTGGAGGTTGATGTCCTCCATGGGGATGACCTGGCTGTATCCTCCGCCCGCTGCTCCTCCCTTGACTCCGAAGCTGGGACCGAGTGACGGCTCACGGATGGCGAAACTGACCTTCTGCCCGAGTTTCGCGAGCGCCTGGGAAAGTCCGACAGTGGTCGTGGTCTTTCCCTCCCCGGCAGGGGTGGGGGTGATGGCTGTCACCAGTACGAGCTTCCCGTCCGGATTGTCCTTGACCCGCTCCCATACGGAAGGGGTGACCTTGGCCTTGTACTTTCCGTACAGTTCAAGTTCGTCCTCGGTTATTCCAAGCTTCGACGCTATATCAACAATGGGTTTCAGTTCAGCACTCTGGGCTATCTCGATATCGCTCGGTATTTTCATGGCGGTTCCTCCTTGAAATGCGTATCTTTGAAGATGGATTTCAGATGAAATACAATACCTCAGGTAAGGTAAAATGGCAATGACGATTTTTAATTATTCTGCAGCTTTCCGATTCTTTATTACCTGGCGAGAAAAACACCCCTTCCCCTTCTTCCGAGTACGCGATCTTCGGAAAAAATAATCTCACCCCGGGAGAGGGTTTTCCATACTTTTCCCCTGACCTGCAGGTTCTCGTATGGAGAATAATCTACGTTCATCCTGAGGGCTCGGGCACGAACGGTCCAGGTCTCATCCGGGTCAAAAATCACCAGGTCCGCGTCCGATCCCGGCAGAATGCATCCCTTGCGGGGGTAGAGCCCATACAGCTTCGCCGCGTGTTCCGACGTTATGCGAACGAGTCCCGGAAGGGAGAGTTTTCTTTTGAGAACGCCTTCGGAATAAAGAAGAGGCAAGAGGGTCTCAACACCCGGCAGACCACCGGGAAGAGCATCGAATCTCCCTTTCCATTCTTTCTGTGCACTGGTGAAGGGGCAGTGATCCGTGGCGGCAAAATCGGCTGTTCCGTCTCCAAGAGCCTTCCAGAGGGCGCCATTGTCTTCTGCTGTCCTGAGAGACGGGGCCGCCGAGAAGAGATGTCCGGACGGGCCCCGATATGCCTCTGATGTAAGAAGAAGATACTGGGGACAAGTCTCCGCTGTCAGAAGGGTTCCCCTGTTCCTCGCCCTGACCGCTTCCTCCAGTCCCCTTGCCGAGCTGAGATGGACGATATGGCACCGCACACCTGTTTCGGCAGCAAGGAACCCCACGGCATTCACTGCGGCAGCTTCGCACAGATCCGGCCTGGCCAGTGCGGCTGTCTCCATTTTTTCTGCTGCACCTGCCGGGAGAACTGAGGAAAGAAATTCGATCATACTTTCGTCCTCTGCGTGGACAAGGGCGATACCATCTTTTTCCGCGATGATACGAAATGCATGCAGAAGAG
>JAAYJB010000005.1 GCA_012523155.1 Synergistaceae bacterium
AAGTCTTCAGCCGGAGAGGAAACTCCGGTTCGGAATTCTGTTCCTGACAGTTTGCCCGCACCGGGAGGGACCCCGCTGAGGGAACGGCAGAAAGCCCCGGCGCCGATAGCTGCGGCGACGATCAACAGCCTCATAATATGTTTTTTCTTTTTTACTGAAATATCCTTTTTCATAAGGTGTATTATAATGCAAAGCTTCCCGGTCTGTCCTGAACGCCAGGCCTTTGAAGGGTATATCCTGAAATGGTAAAGGAGGCCCGCGGGTATGAAAAAAGCTGTGTATTTCTTTTGTGCGGATCCATTTGATCACGTCGCAGGCAACGTGCTGCAGGCTGTTTCCGGCATTTTAGCCCCCCGGGAGATCAGTCTTTCAGTGGACGATATGCCGGTGCTCGAGTATGTGGACGGCGAAGGCAGCGTTTTTCTCTTTGTTCGCACAAAAAAAGTTGTCAGCCACGATTACGTCAGGTATCTTCCGGTTATGCAGGAACTCTTCTCAGACTGCACGGCGGCGGGGATCATCACGTGGCACGAGGGGGAGAACGCTCCCGACGGAATACTCACGACCCACACCACCGGCGATATCGGGAGCGGCTCTTTCGGCCCGGCGGACCCTCAGTGCATGCGGAACCTGCTTCATGCAATGGAGCGGTTCAGAATAGAGGAGGGACTGACGGAGTACCGGGTCACCACCGAGGCTACCCACTGGTCGGGTATGGTATACGGAGGAGGAACTCCGGACATGATCACAAAGTACCCTGTGCCTCTCCTTGACATAGAGATCGGAAGTTCTCCCGCCTGCTGGGGTGACCTGCGTGCGGCGAGGGTGCTTGCCCGGTCGCTCATGTCGGTTTTCAGGAGCGACGGAAGAAGGGTAAGGAATATTCTCTGTGCGGGCGGGATCCACTTCGACCCCAATTTTGCCGCAGCGGCCTTCGGGGAATGGAATGACTCGGCTTTCGGCGTATCCCATATCCTCGCCAACCAGTGGCTTGTCTCCGGACGCTACGAAGATGGATCAGGCCCCGCACGACTCGAAGAGTGCGTCCGTTCAATTCATGGCGGCATAGATGCCATTGCGTTCCACGACAACCTGAAAGGGATCTACAAGGACAGGTTCCGCTCCCTGGGTGAACAACTGGGGATCCCGGTACTGAAACACCAGGCGCTTCGAAAACCGGAACTGATTCCCTGGAAAGACTGAATGGTCTCATTTGCTCATCGGAGGTGCGCGCACTATGGGATTCTGGAGCAGGATCAGCGGAATAGACAGGGCACGGGACGAAGGTCTGAGGCGGGGGATCGACGAGACGTTTTGCCACCTTCTCGAGACCGTACAGGAAATACGGAAGAGACGCCTGAATTTTTCCTTTTGGTATTGCGCCTGCTTTGTCTGTGTCATCGCCTTTTTAAAATCCGAAGGCTTTGAAAGCCGGTCCATGGTCTCCCAGGTCTTCCGGGGCGCATTTGCGCTTTCCCCGATCGCTTTCAGCATGCATCTCGAGACGACGATACACCAATGCCTCCGTACCTCGAGTCCGGAGGTGAAAAAAGCGCTTTCCCAGCCCCTGGCGGCTGCCAGGAGCCTTTTCGATGCGAGTATTGTCATTGTCCTCTGGAAACCCTTGATGGAGACAAACTCCGTTGAAAGATTATGGGAGATAATACGGGAACTGGTCTGGTGATTTCAGCTTCCAGGAAGAGTGAAAAACAGCCCGTTCTTTCTGTCACGGACACCTGTGAACGCCCTCGGGTACACCTTTTTGTCCTTTCGCCGACAGAAAAACCCGAAAAACAGGCTTGACGGAAAAACGGTTTCTACGGCCTTATTCCCTGTTGCATCACCGTTCTCTTCTGCATTACCATTTACCGGTGATTCGAAAAAGAGCAATTCCCCATGGAAAGGTTGTGTCGGACTCTTATGACATGGTTCCTCTATCTCGCGACGGGCGTTCTTCTTGGCGTTTCAGCGGCTGCAAGCCCGGAAAAAACGAAAAAAGCCCTGAAGAAAGCTCTGAACACATTTGTAAACATTCTTCCCCCTCTGACGGCAACGCTGCTTCTCGTCTCGATTTCCGTGGCGCTGCTGCCTGAAAAAGTCATCGCCTCCCTAATCGGGGAGGAAAGCGGCTTTTTCGGTCAGATCCTTGCCTCTTTGATCGGCTCCCTGACTCTTCTGCCGGGCTTCGTTGCGTTTCCAATGGCAAAAGTACTCCTGGAGCACGGAGCCGGAGTGGCCCAGATGGCCGTCTTCGTATCAACGCTCATGATGGTGGGTGTAGCGACCGCACCCCTTGAAGCCTCATTCTTCGGATGGAAGGTCACCCTTTTGCGAAACGGCATGGCCTATTTCTGGTCTTTTGGTATCGGGTACGCAGTCTGGCTTGCAGTGAGGATATGGATATGAAGGTCCTGCTCAAGAAATGGAGGATCGCTATAGCTGCTCTTCTCATAACAGGAGTTCTCGGGGCCGTATTTCCTGAGGCCGGGAGGGAAGCCCTGAAACTGCTTGGAGTAAATATATCCACTATCATCGGCATCCTGGTTCCGGTGTTTATCCTGCTGGGGTTATTCGACGTCTGGGTGCCCCGTGAGCGTATTGCTCCACACCTTGGAGAGGCTTCCGGCATCAGGGGGATCGTTCTCGCTGTACTGCTGGGGGCAAGCTCCGCAGGGCCGCTCTACGTGGCATTCCCGGTAGCTGAGGTAATGCTGCGGAAGGGAACGAGCCTCCGGAACATTTTCATTTTTCTCGGCTCCTGGTCATCCATGCGGCTGCCCATGGTCCTTTTCGAGATCCAGAGTGTCGGACCAGTGTTTGCTCTCTCCCGTTTCGCGGCCTCCCTTGCCGGTATTCTCCTCATGGGAGTACTCCTGGAGCGGCTGCTGGGACTCGAGGTCAGGCAGGAGATACTGGAGCGTTTTGAAAAATGAAATGGATACACTGCGGCATGGAGGCTGATATCGAGCTCTTCCGCAGTTAAAAAAACGTGTCATTGAATGAAAAACGTCGAGAAGGCACTGCGGCGGAATGCAGCGATCTGTATTTTTTTCTGTTTTCGGAAAACAGGGAAAGAATCATCCGGGAAACCGTTAGGGGAACCTTGCCCGCTAGTTTGAGAAGGGCTAGGAAATTATTGCTCTTTTATCATTCATGAAATACGTATCCCATGACACGATCATCACCTCGTTACATTTGGTCTTGATGAAGTTTGACATGGAAAAATCTTTCGTGCTATCATTTCGTTATATGCAGAAATAACAAAAGGTGGGAGACATATTGTGGAATCGATCCTTTCCATTTCAAAAGCACTCGGTGAAAAGAACAGGCTCCGTGTTTTCCTGGCGCTCATGGACACGGAAGAACTTTGCGTCTGCGATGTGGGAGACTTCCTTGAACTTGCCCCTGCGACCGTCTCCCGCCACATGAGCATTCTTCATCAGGCCGGGCTCATCGAATCGGAAAAAAGAGGGCGGTGGGTTTACTACCGTATGGACACCGAAGTCGATCCCCGACTGCTCGAGTGGATACGGAACTCAGTGCGGGATGCAGGTTTCCTGATGAAGGACAGGTCAAAAATCCATGAGATCGTCAGACTGCACAGGGAGAACGACCATTGTGGATTCAGGGGGAGGAAAAAGACTGTATGAAGGAGAAGCTGAAGGTACTGTTTCTCTGTACCGGAAACTCGTGCCGCAGCCAGATGGCGGAAGGATGGACCCGTCATCTCCACGGAGACGCCGTGGAGGTTTGGTCTGCGGGGATCGAAACCCACGGATTGAATCCCAGTGCGGTGGCGGTGATGAAAGAATCAGGGGTGGACATCTCCGGTCATCGGTCGAAAAACGTCATGGAACTGCTTGACGTTCCCTTCGATTTTGTGATCACTGTATGCGGTGACGCTGACGAACGATGTCCCTTCTTCCCGGGGAAAGCACGGATCATCCACCGGGGGTTTGACGACCCTCCGAAGCTGGCCCTGGACAAAGAGACAGAGGAAAAAAAATTGGACTGCTACCGGCGGGTCAGGGACGAAATAGGGGAGTTCGTCGAGGATCTCCCCCGGTTTCTTGAAAACCTTCCAAAGGAAAAAAGGAGCTAGATCAAGTATGGATGATATCCGTAAATACGTGAAAGAACGGTACGCAAAGGCGATCAAGAACAACTCCTCGTGCTGCGGCTCGGGAGGGTGTTGCTGCGGCACCGCAGGCTCATCCGACGTCTTCAGCATGACACGGGGCAACTACGACGGCGCTGTGCTCGAAAAAACCCCTGAACACATATCAGACCAGTCCTTCGGATGCGGGGATCCCTTTACCGAGGCCCGCATCCAGCCTGGAGAGACAGTACTCGACCTTGGAAGCGGCGCGGGGCTCGACCTCTTTCTGGCCTCGGAAGCTGCAGGTCCCTCCGGAAAAGTCATCGGCCTCGACATGACAGACGAGATGCTCGAGACCGCGGCTGAAAACCTCAGGGGGCTGGACAATGTGACCCTCGTGAAGGGCTACATCGAGGACATGCCCCTCGAGAGCGGCACAGTGGACGTGATCATCTCCAACTGCGTCATCAACCTCTCCCCCGACAAGGGGAAGGTGCTGAAAGAGGC
>JAAYJB010000244.1 GCA_012523155.1 Synergistaceae bacterium
GACTTGCCTACTTCCGTTATCTTCACGTTGTCCGGGAGAAGCACAGGAAGCTCCTCTTCCGGAACCGGCACGATTCCGCAGTGGTCGCAGTAGACGACGGGAATCGGGGCGCCCCAGTATCTTTGTCTCGATATAAGCCAGTCCCGGATACGGAAGTTCACTTCTCGGGAACAGAATCCCTCCCGGACACCCCAGTCGATCATCTCGGGGATAGCCCTGCTGGTGGGCAAACCGTCAAAATGACCTGAGTTACAGGTAATACCGTCATCTTCGAAAGCTTTTTCCATTGTGTTTCCGTCAAGAACTTCACCTTCGGGATTGATGACCGGCAATACAGGGATACCGTATTTCCTGGCGAACTCGAAGTCCCTTTGGTCATGGGCAGGAACGCCCATAATGGCACCCGTGCCGTAGTCCATGAGAATATAGTTGGCGACGAGGATGGGGAATTCGTCTCCGGTCACCGGGTTGACGGCCGAGAAACCGGTAAAGATGCCTTCTTTTTCACCCCCGACGGCAGTCCGTTCGATGGAACTCTGGGAGACGCATTTTTTTACGAATGCGGAAATTTTCTCCCCCTCGGGTGAAAGCGAGATGATTTTTTCCACGAAAGGATGCTCCGGGGCAAGTGCAAGGAAGGTCACGCCGAATATGGTATCGAAGCGGGTCGTGAACGTCTCGATCTTCTCTCCCGTGGTTTTCTCGGTAAAGGAGAGGCGTGCTCCCTCTGAGCGGCCGATCCAGTTCCGCTGCATTATCTTGACCCGCTCCGGCCATCCGGGGAGGTTGTCAAGATCATCGAGCAGTTCCTGGGCGTAGTCGGTTATCCGAAGGAACCACTGCTCAAGGTTCCTCTTCACTACAGAGGTTCCGCACCTCCAGCAGTGGCCGTCGTTTATGACCTGTTCGTTTGCGAGGACAGTGTTGCAGCTCGTACACCAGTTGACAGGAGCGTTCCTGCGGTAGGCCAGCCCCTTCTTCAGAAACTGGAGGAATATCCACTGGGTCCACCTGTAATAGTCCGGGTTGCATGTCTCGACACGGCGGCGCCAGTCATAGCTGCATCCCATGTGCTTCAGCTGTTCGGTCATGTGCTCGATGTTGCGCCATGTCCATTCCGCTGCGGGAGTGTTGTATTTCATCGCCGCGTTTTCCGCCGGCATGCCGAAGGCATCGAAACCGATGGGGTGCAGTACATTCAGCCCTTTTTTCCAGAGGAAGCGGGTCATCATGTCCCCAATTGAGTAATTCCTCAAGTGCCCCATATGGAGCGCGCCGCTTGGATAGGGGAACATCTCCAGGCAGTAGAATTTTTCTTTTCCCGGTTCGGCATCGGCGTTGAATGTCCCTTCATTCTCCCATGTCCTCTGCCATTTCTTTTCGATGGATTGAAAATCGTAGCCCATTGACCCTTCCTCCTTGATGAACACTGCGTTTTTGCCGGTACACACACAAACGTACATGTCAAAGGAGCTTGACCCTGAATGCTTCAAGCCCCTGACATGTCAGTTTGCCGACCATTTTTCCCTGAAACCGGCCTTTTCCGGCATTATATACCATAGAAGGCCGTTCCGGGCACTGTTTTGCGCCCGAAACGGCCTTTTTACCCGTTATTCTTTCCCTTTTTCATCATCTTTTGCGAAGAACCTTTCCATAAAAGGCTTCACAAGGTCCAAAGGCAGAGGGAAAATGGTGGTCGAATTCTTGTCCCCGCTTATCTCGCGAAGGGTCTGAAGGTACCTGAGCTGAAGAGTGATTGGGGATGTTTCCATCTGGATCGCCGCCTCGCTCAGTTTCTTCGCGGCCTGCATTTCGCCCTCGGCGTTTATGATCTTTGCGCGGCGCTCACGTTCCGCCTCAGCCTGCTTGGCCATGGCCCGCTTCATACTCTCCGGGAGCTCCAGTTCCTTCACTTCCACCGCGCTGACCTTGATTCCCCACGAGTCCGTGCGTTCGTCAATGATCTTCTGCAGCTCGCTGTTGATTTTTTCCCTGGACGAAAGCACCTCGTCCAGGTCTGCGGATCCGACTACCGAACGGAGCGTTGTCTGTGAAAGGAGGCTGGTGGCAAGAATGTGATTTTCCACTTCCACTACCGAGGAAGCGGGGTCCATGACGCGAAAATAGATCACCGCGTTCACCTTGATAGGGACGTTGTCCCTCGTGATGACTTCCTGCACCGGAACGTCGAGGGTCAATACCCTGAGATCGACGCGGACTACCTTGTCGACAATAGGTATGACCAGGACGATTCCGGGTCCCTTTGAGCCCACGAGACGACCGAGCCTGAAAACTACGACACGCTGATATTCGGGAACGATCTTTATCGCCGAGGCCAGTATGAACAGGGCTATGAGCACGAACCCGAAGGAAGTTCCTATACTGAGAAGCATTTCCACTGCATCGAAAACCATGATATTTCCCCCTTTTAAATTTTTGCTATTCGGCGGGCTGCGAAAGCTCCGCCTCTCCGTTTTCCTCCACCAGGAGCGTCATTCCGTCAAGCCCGGCTACTTTTCCCGTGCTTCCTTTCGAAATCCGCCTGCCGGAAGCGCTTCTGGCCCTCCAAATTTCTCCACGGCACTTTACGAGCCCTACGGGGGCGATTTCCTCAATGACCTCCACAGCCATTCCGGCCATGGCCTCCTTTCCTGAAGACGTCCTTCTCTTCAGCGACTTCAGGACAAGAAACAACGCCCCGAAGAAGAACAGTCCCAGGGCAATGGACATTCCCGCGATAAAGCTGATGGACACGTTCAAAAGCTCACCTCCAGGGGCGCGGAACAGGATCAGCCCTCCCGTCGCAAGGGCTGCAAGACCGAAAAGGCTCAGGATACCTATTCCCCCGACGAGAAGGTCGAGAACCAGTACACCGATCCCGGCCACGAGGAGAATGATCCCCGCCCAGTTGAAGGGAAGCATCCTGAGGCCGAACGCCCCGAGAAGCACCATAACAGCCCCGGCCGTGCCCATAACAAAACCTCCCGGCGACATGACCTCAAGGATCACGGCGAGTATCCCTGCCGTGAGGAGAAGATATGCTATGTCAGGGCTCGATATGAACTGGAGTATTCTCTCGCGAAGCGTCATGGCCACTTCAACCGGTGCTCCGGAAGGCGGGTCGAGGGTCACCGTCGCGCCTCCTGCAGTCACTTCTCTTCCCCGAACCGCTATCAGGAGAGATTCCATATCTGAGGCAACAATGTCAGCCACACCAAGACCAAGGGCTTCCTCTGCCGTTATCGAAAGACTTTCCGTCACCATTCGCTCCGCCACATCCGCATTCCGCCTGTTCAACTGGGCAAGAGAACGAATCTGCGCCGCAAGGTCGTTGGTGATCTTTTTTTTCATGTCGGTGTCGGGAGCATCCTTGCCTGAAGCCATAACAGGCTGAGCCGCCCCTGCATTGGTCCCCGGCGCCATGGCGGCGATGTGAGCCGCCTGAAGAACAAAAGCTCCCGCCGAGGCAGCCCGTGCTCCTTTCGGAGCTACCCAGACTACGACAGGGACGGGTGATTCCAGTATTGCAGATGTTATCCCACGCATGGAACTCACCAGGCCTCCGGGCGTATCGAGCCGGAAAACCACGAGGGACGCTTTTTCATCTGCCGCCTTGCGGAGGACATCCGCCGCGAAATTCTCCATGGCTATTCCCACTGTACCCTCCAAAGCAGCGGACATAACAAATGCCCGTGCCGGCGTCCACATTGCAAGGAGGAGCACTGCCGCCCAAAGAACTCTTTTTGCCGCCCTGATGCCTGCACTCATCTCATCACCGCCTTCAATACTTCACTCAATGTCGCCGCCCTGATGATTTCAATAGGCGCTTTTTTTGCCTTTACATCCTCGCGGGAACTGATGACCGCCCTGGTAAAGCCGAGCCTGGCCGCTTCCTGCAGGCGGCGGGCAAGCCTGATCACAGGCCGTATCTCTCCCGCCAGCCCCACTTCCCCGAGAAAAACACACTTTTCCGGCAGTGCAACATCTCTGACCGCCGATGCAAGAGCGGTACACAGGGCAAGGTCCGCCGCAGGCTCCCGTACGGCGAGTCCGCCTGCCACATTGACATATATATCAAACAGGCCACACCCAACTGAACATCTTTTTTCCAGGACCGCGGAAAAAAGCTGGATCTTGTTCATATCTATCCCCCGCCCGGTCCTCTTAGGATAGGGGAACGCCGTTCCGTTTGCAAGAGCCTGTATTTCCGCGACGAGGGGCTGCGATCCCTCGAGAACAACCGTCATGGCCACGCCAGGCACCGACTGTTCAGCCCTGTTCCAGTAGAGGCCGCTGACATCCTTCACTGGAGCAAGCCCCTCCTCCGACATCTCGAAAATTCCCAGTTCATCAGTGCTGCCGAATCGATTCTTGTTCACCCGGAGCATCCTGTACGGCGAATAGTCATCACCTGAAAAGGTAAGGACACCGTCTACCATATGTTCGAGCAGCATGGGGCCTGCTATCCGCCCTTCCTTCGTGATATGTCCCACGAGTACACCGGGTATATCCCGTTCCTTGGCTGCTTTAATGCACATCTGCGCTGCAGCCCTGACCTGCCCGGGGCTGCCTGCCCACCCCTCGGACCCGTCGGACCTCATCGCCTGTACACTATCCACCACGAAAAAGCCATGTCCTTGCAGTGCACCGAGTGCCGCTCCGAGGTCACTGTCGCAGAAGAGGTCAAGCCCAGTGCATGCAGCATTCAGCCGTTTTGCCCTGAGAGCGACCTGGGAAGCTGACTCCTCTCCTGAAATATACAGTGTTCTGAGTCCCCGTAAAGCCATACGGCCGCAGGTCTGCAGCAGCAGTGTTGATTTTCCTATCCCGGGCTGTCCGCCTAGAAGGAAAATACCTCCGGGCACCCAGCCGCCGCCGATGACACGGTCGAACTCGGGCGAACCGCTCGAGACCCGTTCAGGCGGCACAACCGATGAAGCGTCAACCATGCCTGTCCCTCCCGAACGTATCCCGGGCGCCGGGGAGGGAGACACGGCCCTTTTTTCGAGAGATCCCCATTCTCCACAGGAGGGACAGCGCCCCGTCCATACGGAAAAGACAGCACTGCACTCCGAGCACTCGTACAGCGGCTTTTCTCCTTTCGCCATAGGCACCATCCTTTCCGGACACACCGGCAATCCTGATTCACCGCCGCAAGCTTTACACCTTACGAATATAATGATATCATCCCGGAGGCGAATTATACATTACGCTAACCTATTATCATAATAAAGCGAGGAGCCAAAAACATGAGACACAAGTACAGGAGAATCCCACAATGAACAGGCTGCCGCGGGGCTGCATAAATGTAGGGGGCGGACTTGCCTCCGCCATGGAGGACTGCAGAAGGATTTTTCTTTCCCTCTTTGAGGCATGGGGCTACAGGCCTTTCCTCCCCTCTGCCCTTCAGCTTCTTGAATCCTCGTGGGAAAGGCTGCCCCCTTCTTTCAGGTCACGGCTGGTGGCAGTGAATACTCCCTACGGAGAACCGTGCTGCCTGCGGGGCGACATCACCCTCGCTGCGGTGGCGTATCTTGCATCCCACTACTCACCGGAGGAACGTCCGCTCAGAATTTGTTACTGCGATAGAATTTACATGAAACCCCGTCCGCCGAAAACCTCCATTGAATCATTCCAGATCGGCGCGGAGTTTCTCGGCTGGGAAGAAACAGGAGGTGAAGCGGAGATACTTGCCCTTCTTCTTTCCGTGCTGGATTCACTCGGTCTCGGGCGAACGACCATCGTCCTGGGAGATTCGACGTTCCTTCAGCGTGCAGTGGCTTCGGTGGACACATCAACTGCCGAAAACCTTGCAGAAGCCCTGAGAAAAGGAGCGCTGCCAGAATATTATTCCCTCCTGGAGGACGGGGATATTCCTGATTTTTACCGGAGGATACTCGAGGAAATTCCAAGGCTCAGGGGCGGACTTTCTGTTCTCGGGGAAGCGGAAAAGCTCTGGGGGAAAGGGGCGCCGCTTTCACCGCTGAAGTCCATGGTATCTACCCTCAGGGGACTTGGATATGAAAGCCGCGTTTCCATAGATCTTTCACTTGTCCGCGACCTGGGGTACTACAGCGGGCCGGTATTCGACATTTATTCCGGAGAATCAGGGCGAAGCCTGGGCGGAGGGGGGCGGTACGATCGGCTTCTTTCCACATGCGGCCTCGGAGGACGGGCTGTCGGGTTCGCACTTGACCTGGAGCATACGGCCTCCCTGTCCCGTTTTCACGCCACGGGGGCACCGGTAATGGCGTGGGCCGGAGGGCTTGAGACGGAGGAAGCGTTGATAAGGGCAAAAAAAATCACATCGGAAGGAACAAAAATCGAGATGAGCTGGACTGTGAACAAAGCGGCCTCCCTCGATGCCGCAGAAAAAAGAGGGTGCCGGGCGTGGGTCGATCTTGCTTCCGGTTCGTCCCATACTCTTTCTCCGGGAAAAGGAGACAGGTCATGCTGACAATAGCGCTGCCGACAGGGCGTGTTTTTGCTGATGCGGCAGGCATCATTGAAGCGGCGGGGCTTCCCTGCAGGGGTCTTTCGTCACCGGGGAGGAAGCTCGTCATAGAGGACGGAGATTTCAGATATATCCTCGCCAAGCCATCCGATGTTCCACTGTATGTGAGCTACGGAACAGCGGACCTCGCATTTGCAGGGGGAGATGTTCTGCTTGAGAGCGCCATGCCCTTGGTTGAGCTGTTCGATACGGGAAAGGGACGGTGCAGGGTGGTGGTCGCGGGACCGAGATCCCTGGCGCCCCGGTTTCTCGGCCACGCCTCGGAACTCATGTGGCTCAAGGTCGCCACGAAATATCCCCGTATTGCAGACGGTCACTTTTCTGCCAGGGGAGCACAGGTGGATATCATACACCTGCACGGGTCCATCGAACTTGCACCGAAGCTGGGGCTGAGCGACTGTATCCTCGATATTGTTCAGACGGGGGGAACACTGAAGGCAAACAGCCTGGAGGTCCTGGAACACGTGTGCGATATTTCGCTCAGGCTTGTGGCAAGCAGAAAAAGCACCGCCCTGAGATGGGACGAAGTGCAGTCAGTCGCAAAGAAAATAGAAGAGGCAGCGGAGGAGACAAGACCATGACTGTGAAAATCGAAAGAAAAACGAAAGAAACCGAAGTCTCTGTCGAACTCTCTCTCGGAGGCGGGCCAACGGATATTGAGATCTCATGCGGTTTTCTTTCCCATATGATCGAACTGTTCGCGTTTCACGCAGGAGTCGGGCTGAAAGTGCAGGCTTCAGGGGACGAAAAAGTGGATTATCACCATCTCACCGAGGACGTTGGGATCCTGCTGGGAAGGGCATTCCTGCAGTCCGCATCAGAGCGTCCGGTGAAGCGGTACGGCTGGTGTGCGCTTCCCATGGATGGATCGCTTGTCCTTGCGGCAGTCGATGTCAGCGGAAGGGGACAATTCGAATGGAAGGGAGAGTTTCCGGCCGAACGGTGCGGCGATTTCGACCTGGAGCTGGTGCCGGAATTCTGGAAGGCCTTCTGCAGGGAAGGGAAAATAACGTTCCACGCTCAGGTACTGGCATGCGATAATGCACACCACCTTGCCGAGGCACTGTTCAAAGGCGCCGGAAGAGCATTCAGAGAAGCCTTCTCACCTGCAGATGCGCTGCAGAGTACGAAGGGGACCCTTGTATGATAGCCGTCGTCGACTACCAGGTAGGCAACACAGGGAACGTGATACGTGCCTTTGACCGGCTTGGGGAAGATGCACGGCTCCTCTCCTCTCCTGAAGAGCTGAACGGGGAATTTTCCCTGGCGGTGCTCCCAGGCGTGGGTGCATATGGTCCTGCATCGGAACGTCTTTCGACTTCAGGCTGGGGCTCCAGGCTCACGGAATGGGCAAAATCCGGAGGGGCTCTTCTCGGCATATGCCTCGGCATGCAGCTTCTGTGCGAAAAGGGGCTTGAAAACGGATCGTTCTCCGGGCTTGGACTGATCCCTGGAGACGTAACACTTCTCGGGGCCTCGAAAATACCCCACATGGGATGGAACTCGGTGGAATGGACCGGAACTCCGGAAGGGTTCATACCCGGTATTTCCTCCGGGACATACTTCTATTTCGTCCACAGCTATGCCCTGTTTGATTCCCCCTTTGCAGCCGGCCGGACCGTTCTCGAGGGCCAGTCATTTGTCTCAATGGTCATCAGGGGCAATGTAGCCGGTTTCCAGTTCCACCCGGAAAGAAGCGGACAGGAGGGGCTCGCGCTCCTGGAGAGTACTGCCGCTTTTATCAGAGGAGGGCAGGTATGATGGATATTTACCCGGCCATGGATCTTCTGGGCGGCGCCATCGTCCGCCTCAGGGAAGGACGCTTCGGCGAAAAAACGGTCTATGGAAACGATTTCACGGGTACAGCCAGATCGTTTGCTGACGCGGGTTCAGAATGGATCCACGTTATCGACCTGGAGGGAGCAAAGACAGGTACGCCCTGCCACCTGCACATCATCGAAAAACTGCGGTCGGAAGGGCTGAAAGTCCAGTACGGCGGCGGGCTCCGCACTGAGGAGAACATTGCCTCGGCCCTGGATGCGGGTGCAGAAAGAGTGTATGCGGGAAGCCTGCCCGCAAAATCCCCGGAGAATCTTGAAGAGCTTTTTCACCGCTTCGGCGACAGGCTGATACCGGCGATCGATATCCGAAGCGGCAAAACTGCTGTTTCGGGGTGGCAGAAGGACGGGTCCCTCTCTCCGGAGATGTTGCTGGAAAAGTGCAAAATGGCGGGTTTCCGCCTTTTTCTCGTGACGGCTGTGAACCGTGACGGCACGGCCTCCGGTCCGGACAGGAAAATGTACCGGGAACTCAGGGGTATTTTCCCGGAAGTGTCGCTGATCGCGGCGGGCGGAATTTCTTCGCTGGACGATATCCGGTGGCTGAAGGGCCACGGTCTTGCAGGGACTGTTCTGGGAAAATCCCTGTACGAGGGGACAATAGACCTGAAAGAGGCGATCAGGGAGGCATCGTCATGCTGACAAAAAGGATAATACCCTGCCTCGATGTCCTGGGCGGCAGGGTGGTCAAGGGAATTAACTTCGTCAACCTTCGAGATGCGGGAGATCCAGCCACCCTTGCCGGAGAATACATGCGGCAGGGCGCAGACGAGCTCGTGTTCCTGGACATCACGGCCTCCGCCGAACGGAGAAGCACCATGTCCGAATGGGTTCGAAATGTGGCGGAAGCTCTTTGCATTCCCTTTACAGTAGGAGGAGGCATTTCAACGGCGGAACAGGCCAGAGGCATAATCGCACTGGGCGCAGATAAAATCTCCCTGAATACCGCGGCTGTTAAAAATCCCGGACTGATCGGGGAATGTTCCGCCCTTCTGGGAAAACAGGCAGTAGTGCTTGCCGTGGACGCAAAGAAGCGGGGAGAAGGGAAATGGGAGGTCTTTATCAACGGCGGACGGACTGCTACAGGACGTAACGTGATCGAATGGATCAGGGAAGGAGTCCGCCGTGGATGCGGCGAGATCCTTCTCACCTCCATGGACCGGGACGGCGTGAAAAACGGATATGACAATGAACTGAACAGTCTCGCCGCCGCTTCTGTGAACGTTCCGCTGATAGCTTCAGGCGGGGCGGGTACCATGGAGCACATACTGGCAGCGTTCCAGGCAGGAAGCGATGCTGCCCTGGCGGCATCTGTCTTCCATTTCGGGAAGATCCTGATACCGGAACTGAAAAGATACCTGGCGGAACAGGAAATCCCGGTCCGCATTCCAATGGGGTGAGCACATGGTTTTCTCTCTGAACGAAATCAAATTCAACAAGGACGGGCTGGTTCCCGTCATAGTGCAGGATGTGCTGTCGGCTGAAGTGCTGATGATGGCATGGGCAAACAGGGAGTCACTGGAACAGACTCTCTCGGGTGGAGAGATGGTCTTCTGGAGCCGTTCCCGAAAGAAAATATGGAGAAAAGGGGCGACGAGCGGCAACACTATGAAACTGAAGGAACTCAGGATCGACTGCGATGGAGATACACTGCTGGCGTTCGTTGAGCCTGCGGGTCCCGCGTGTCACACAGGGGAACGGTCGTGCTTCTACCGCCTGATGACGGAGCCGCAGTCCGGAAAAGGTTCTTTTCCTGGAATTCTCTGGAGATTTCTTGAGAAAAGGCGGCACGACGACCCGTCGGAAAGCTACACGGCACGACTGATTTCAAAAGGGCTGCGGAGAGTCGCCCAGAAAGTGGGAGAAGAGGGGGTGGAGACGGCCCTTGCCGTTGCCGCTGGTGACAGGGCCGAGACAATATACGAAGCGGCAGATCTGCTCTACCACCTTCAGACCGCCCTTCTGGCTTCCGGGCTGACACCTCTGGATGTCTATGCCGAGCTTGAACGCCGCCACACGAAGGGTTCCTGACCCCAGGGACAGATCACGGAACGGCCTTCCTGCCCTTTCATGGCGAGTCCGACTTCCCTGAACGAAGGCACGGCGAGCATCATCGCCGTGCATCTGTCCCTTGAGATACCAGACAGTGTGTGAGAATCTGAAGAACGGATGAATACCCTCTCGGGATAGCGCTCCTTCCATTTACGGAAAAGAGCATGGTTGACCGCCGGAGATAGCTCAAGGGCATGGCAGGGAAAATCATCGGGGACAGGTCCAAGGACCGCTTCGTATGAAAAGGAGGGCCTGTCCATATGGGCCAGGATGACGATCGCTCCCCGCCCCCCCGCTTCCAATGCCACCTCGTCTGCGCTGTACCCGGCGCCCTGGACGAGAAGGACTTCCTGCTCTCCGA
>JAAYJB010000035.1 GCA_012523155.1 Synergistaceae bacterium
ACCCAGCGGTCCACCAGCCGCATCCGGTGTTCCCCTGACCATTCGATGTCCAGGTCGAGGAGCTTCACTCCGCTCATGTCGAGGGCGGGGTTTTTCGTCTCTACATCAGGATGGGTGGGAATGAGATGGATCTTCTTCTCCTCGTACAGCCGCTGCATGGAAGGGCCTGACGCCCAGTCGAGGAATTTTTTCCCCAGTTCCGGGTTTTTTGCCCCCCTGACCAGGCCCATGGCCTCAACACCATAGGCGACTCCCTCCCGGGGATAACTGATGGTCACATCGTATCCCATCTGCTGCATTTCCAGGGCGTCAACAAGAAAGAAAATCCCTCCCGCTGCCTGTGTCCTGGCTATGGGAAGGGCTCCCCCGGCTCCGCTCTTGGTATACTGCTGCACGTTGCCGTCAAGCTTCTTCTGGTAAATGAAAGCCTCGTCCTCACCCATCGCCAGTACCAGGCTGAAAAGCCTGGAGACTGCCGTTCCGGACGTCCTGGCATCCGCCATGATGAGCCCGTTTTTAAATGCCGGATCCAGCAGGTCCTGCCATGATACGGGGGCATCCAGTCCGTGCTCTCTCAGGAAGGCGCTGCTGAACATGAAACACAGCGGGTCCACAGCGACTCCCGTCCAGAATCCATCAGGATCACGAAAGCTTGCCGGTATAACCTCAGCTCCCCGGGGAACGTAGGGCTCGAAAATACCCTCTTTCTTCCCCGCCGCGAAAGCGTCTGCAATCCCTCCGAAGAAAACGTCGACCTGGGGATTGTTCTTCTCCGCAATGAGCCGTGCAAGCACCTCCCCGGAGGGAAAACGGAGAAAATTGACCTTCACTCCCGTCTCCCGTGTGAAGGCATCGAAAATTTCCGTCGCGTAGCGTTCCGACCAGATCGTGTAAGCGTTCAAAGTTCCGGAAGCGGATACCGTACCCGAAAACGCGCTGACGCACACCACTGACAAAAAAGCGGCTCCTAATAGTTTTTTTACCATAGCCATGGCACTTCAACCTCCCCTTTTGTACTCCATAAAAAATGATATATTGTTGTTTGTCCCGGCTCCATATCCAGATGAGGGGCAATTTCCGGACGATCTGGATCTTTTTTTTGCCGAACCGGTAAAAAAACAGGCAGGGTCATGGTAGAATTTGCTTCAGAAGCGTATTTTTCAGGCCAATGTGTCTCAATGAAAATGTGCTGCCCTGTTTTTCTCCATGCAGAATGGAGCAATTTCTGAAAAGGAGTCGGTGAAAATGGCAAAAACATCCATGACAGTAACGAAATCAGAAGGCGGAGAATCACTGGAATACGATTTTATTCTTTCTCCCTCGGTGGCAGGATTTCTTTTTCCGCTTGTTGTCCCGTCACTTGTTTTCCTTGCTCCGTTTATCCTGGTGAGCTTTTTTCCCAATATGCTCACGAGCATAGGGATAAACGTGAGCAAATGGACGCTCCTTCTGGGAGGGCTCCTTCTGACGGCAATTAATATAGGGATCCAGGAGATCCGCCGCCGGAGCAAAAAACTGAAACTGCACATCGATTACCTCGTATTTTCAGAGGGCATCTTCTTTACATCCATGCAAAAAGTATTTATCCAGGACATAATGACCACCGAACTGACAAAGAGCGTATGGGAGCGGATCCTGAACCTGGGAACCATAAGAATCGCAACCGCGGGAACAGACGGCTACGAAATAGAACTGAAGGGCTATTCCGACCCTGACGAGATCGTAAAGTATATCGCCGTCCACAGGAAAGAGGGAGAATGACGGCGAAACATCCGCGCCTGTCTCCGGGGATGACACGATGATGGTCCTTCTCTTCCTGCTTTTCGCTGCAAACTCGCTGGCCTTCCTGGCCATGTGGTGGGACAAGCGCCTTGCACGCCTGGACCGGAGAAGAATACCCGAGAACACGCTCCTTCTGCTCGCTCTCTGCGGCGGGGGAGTGGGGGGATGGCTGGGGATGAAGCAGTTCCGCCACAAGACGCAGCACTGGCGGTTTTCTCTGGGGCTCCCCGTGATCGCACTCCTGCAGATCGGGTTGCTTGCTTACTTCATGATATGAAAAACAGGGCCGGACGGCGCCACGCCGTTCCGGTCCTTTCCCCCTGAAGGAGGTGCGCAGACAATGAAGTTCCCGCAGCTCTCCCTTTTCAGGCGGCTCTCCGGGCGCCTCGTTTCCGTTGCACTATTCCGTGTGTTCATTTATTCCACTGTCTTTTTCACATTCCTGCTCCTCCCGTTTTCTCTCCCCTCTCCGTGCCGGGCCGACGGGCCTGCATGGGGTCCGATCCTGGAGACGGGCAAAGACGCCAATGGCCGGCTGTATGTGATCACTTCTGAAAAGGGCGGCCTGTTTGTGTCGGACAACGGAGGGAAGAGATGGAAGCATCTCGGCGGCAGAATTCCCCCGTCCAACCTTTTTTCCCTGAGGATATCCCCGGGAGGAAGACTTTTTCTTTCCACCTTCGATGAACTGCTGGTCTCCTCCGATGGAGGACAGACCTGGAAATCCATGAAGGGCGGAGGGAGCATACGCCTGTTTTTCGAGGGCAGCGGGGGGACGTTCCTCGCAGTGGACTGGGACAGGGGGCTCCTATGGGCGACAAAGGAGAATCCGAAGTTTGAAAAAGCCCGGGGAGGGACAGGAGAATTTGCGATCCTGGATGTGCTCGACGGGGGAACACAGGGGAAATGGGCGGCATCCTTCGGGGGAGGCGTCCTGTTTTCCGCCGACGAAGGAAGAACATGGCGTTCCGACGATGATGGACTGACGAATCAGTTTGTCCTCTGTCTTGCCTGGGCTCCTGAAACAAAGACCCTTTTCGCGGGTGCCCTCGAAGGAGGTGTCTACCGGAAAGAGGCTGGTGGTAACTGGACCCCGTCGTCCGGGGGCCTTCCTCCCGGTGTTTCCGTTCAGGCCATGGCCGCCGGGGACGGTGGGGTCGTCTGGGCGGGGACCCGAGGGAGAGGGCTGTATGTTTCCCGGGACGGCGGCAGATACTGGTACCCGCGTGTTCCCGGAGAAGAGGGAAAGATGTCCGTCACTTCCATTGTTCCCTTCCGCGGCGGTGTTCTGGCGGGGACGTCGGACAGGGGGCTTTTCTTCGCTGAAAACGATGGGGCTGCCCTGAGGCAGCTTCTTCCATCCGACCCGGTGGTGGGGCTCGATGAGACCGGAAGGGGAGAAATCGTCGCCCTTTCCCGCTCGGGGAATCTTTACGTCTCGTCGGACGGGGGGCTTTCATGGCGAAGCGCGGGCAGTACAGGGGGAAGGATGCCGGCAGCTTCTATCCTTTCGCAGGGACGGCGGCTTTTTGCCGGTGTGAAGGACGGACTTATTCTCTCAGAGGACGGAGGTAAGAACTGGACCCGACTGGCGTTCCCTTCGGACGGGCCTCCATTCACCATGATTTCGACCGCTGACGGCGGCCTGCTCGCCGCGACCGGAAGCGGAGGGCTGTTCCGTTCCTCTGACGGTTTCTTATGGCAGCGTGTGGAAGGACTTGAAGGAGAGTACATTTATTCAATGGGATCCCCCGACGGGATCACGATAGCCGCCGGCACCGACAGGGGGTTCTCCGTGTCCGGAGACGGAGGGAAGACCTGGAAAAACACGTATATTAACTATGGGATCCGGTCCCTGGCTTTTTCCGGGCCTGAAATGATCTGGGGATGTTCAAGAAACGGCTTCTGGGGCTATTCCACAAAGAGCGGTGAGGTTGAGGAGGCGGAGATCGCCGGGTACGAATGGTCTCCCCTGGCCTATTTCTCCGAAGTTTTCAGCGGGGAACGTGAAGGCTCCCTGTTCGCCCTTCTGGGCGGATCGCTGGTGCGTCTCGTCCCAGGAGAGGGGAAAAAAACGTTTACCATGGAAACGGCAGATCTGTCCAACGCGGAGGTGCTGGCCTCCCTCAGGATTCCCCGCGGAGGAATGCTTTTCGGCACCGGAAGGGGATTTTTCCGTTCAGGCAGCGGGACCTCCTGGACGGAGATAGAGCTTCCATGAGCCGGGCGGGCTGCGAATCGGGGTGGCAGACATGAGAGAACTGTTCCGAAGGCTTGGAGTCCTCGCGCTTCTTTTCCTCGCGATCGTCTTTTTTTTCACTGTGAGGGACAGCTTTGTCCGCCTGTACGGGGTGGACATGGGAAAGGAATACCGCTCCGCCTACAGCAGCTCCCAGGGGACTTTCGGAGCCATGGCGGCAGCCGGCAAATTAATCAGGTCGGAAACTCCCTTCATGCCGATCACTGAATTCATTGATTCGAAAACCGAAAACCGTTTGATCGTCGTTGATGGGGGACAGTGGCCGGAAATTTTTGCCGGTGTCCTGTCGCCTTCGGACAAGTCTCCCATTGCGTGGAGAGAGGCGGGAGAAATCTACGGGCGGAGCTTTTATTATCACGGGGAGGAAGAACCCTTTTCCGCCATGGTCTCTGAACTGGCGGAAAAAGATGAGAGCTTCAGGTACCTGAAGCTTGTTTCTCCGGCCGGGCCCCGGTTTCTTGGTATGGCTTTGGAAGGTCCGGGAACCGCCCTGGACAACGAAGTTCCCCCTGCAGTGGCACGGCCTTTCCGCTCCCTGGCCGTCTGGCCTCTTCTGCTCGGCGCTGCGGTCTACCTGTTTCTTCCGCGGAAGAAACATCCTGCCGGGACCATTCTGTATCCCAGGTGGTCGGCGGTCATTCTTCCCGACCTTATGGCCTTCATAATGGCGGGGATTTTTCTGGGCGTACCGTTCGTTCTCACGGTCCATGTTTTTGACCGGGCCGACATACTTGACTTCTCATACGGAAGTGCATGGTTCACTCTCGTCTTCTGGCTGATCGGGCTGATTTTCGCTTCAATTCTCTACTGGTCGGCGAAATACGCCTCTTTTGCCCTGCAGATCCTTCCGGGGGAGATGTACCTCGAGACCCTGGGAAAGCAGCTCCGCATCTCCTTCGCTGACATTTCTTCGGCCGGCTTCGAGGACTACAGGGCGCCCGGGTGGCTGCGGACGATACTGTTTATCGCCGGTCTTGCGAACTGGCGTATGATGGGACAGGCCCTGCTGCTGTCGAGCAGAACGGACTGGGGTGTGGCGCTCACTCTCAGGAACGGGGAAACGGTTACATTTCTGTGTTCCAATATTCCGGGGGCGGACCGTATTTTCGAAGCTCTTCGTCTTCATAAAGTACCGTTTTCGAAGGAACTGGAGCGTATGACGGCAGAAGCTGCCGGAAATGCGCAGAAAGAAAAGGACTGATCCGCAAGACCCAAGGTGGTGAATGAATCATGAAACGATGCTGCGGTGTTGTTTCCGGAAAGTTTTTTGCAAGGATGTGCTGCGTCCTTTTTGTTCCGCTCCTCCTTTTACCGGCATGGGCGGCGACGCCCCTCTCTCTCTCGGATTCCCGGCTCCGAAACCGGATCGAAGTGCTCGAAACTGCGCTTGTGCTCCGGAACGAGGGGGCGCGTATGGAAGCGGAAGGAAATATCCCCGGCGCGATGGAAGCATACGGGAAAAGCGCCGCTCTCTACCCCGATCCAGCACTTGAGCAGAAAATACGCTCCTTCCGCCCGGATCTCCAGGCCCTGAGAGACCGTATTGCCTCCCTGGAAGG
>JAAYJB010000245.1 GCA_012523155.1 Synergistaceae bacterium
CGATAATGGAAGAGATGCGGTCCCTGGGCGAACGGGTGAAGGAGATCGATGCCCGTATCGCCGAACTTGACGCCGGGATTTCCGATATGCTTCTTTCGATTCCGAACCGTCCCCATGATTCTGTGCCGGTAGGAAAGGACGAGAACGATAATCCCGAGGTCAGGCGCTGGGGCGAACCAAAGAGCTTTGCCTTCGAGCCGAAGGCTCACTGGGACATTGGTGAGGCGCTCGGCATTCTTGATTTCGAGAAGGGGGCTTCCCTTTCCCAGAGCCGTTTTACCGTTCTGAAGGGAATGGGCGCGAGACTTGAGAGAGCCCTGCTGAACTTCATGCTCGATCTTCACACGGAGAAGCACGGGTATCGTGAGATCCTGCCTCCCTTTATGGTGAACAGCAAAACGATGACGGGTACGGGACAACTTCCGAAATTTGCCGATGACCTGTATAAATGTGAAAACGATGATCTCTGGCTTATCCCCACCGCAGAGGTGCCTCTCACGAATCTTCATGCTGACGAGATACTTGAGGAGAGCATGCTTCCCCTTTTCTACACGGCATATACCCCCTGTTTCCGCCGGGAGGCCGGCGCATACGGACGGGATGTTCGGGGCATGCTGCGCCAGCACCAGTTCGACAAGGTGGAGATGGTAAAGATCACCACACCCGAGGAGAGCTACGGTGAGCTCGAGAAGCTCACGGATAATGCCGAGGAGGTGCTGCGTGCCCTCGGGATCCCCCACAGGACCATCTGCCTCTGCACAGGTGATATGGGCTTCGGCTCGAGCAAGACGTATGACGTGGAAGTCTGGCTCCCGTCCCAGGATAAATACAGGGAGATCAGCTCATGCAGCAACTGCGAGGACTTCCAGGCCCGCAGAATGAATACCAGGTTCCGTCCGAAGGACGGGGGGAAGCTCCGCTTCGTCCACACGCTGAACGGCTCGGGAATTGCCATTGGAAGGACTCTCATCGCAGTCCTCGAGAACTACCAGAGAGAGGACGGTTCAGTTGAGATTCCCGAGGTCCTTGTGCCGTACATGGGCGGGGCAACGGAAATAAAAGGCTGAATGATTCCAGGGACTGGAAATTATTAAAATAAACTGGTAGAATCAGGAACAGACCCCTTTTTATCAGGGAGGTTTCACAAATACTTATTGCGGAGACATACATGGTACAGGTTCTTTCATTTGTTCTGCCCGCCGTGGTGGTCTGCTTTCTTTTGCAGCGCACCTGCAGAAGGCGTATGGACACTGCGCAGTACAATTATTTCAGGGATCTTGCGCTGGTTTCCGTGTGGCTTCTTTCCGCCCTCTGGGCAGGGAGCGATGTGTCGCGGTTCATCGTGGGGATGGCGGTATTCGCTTCCATGGCGGGCACGTTCCAGCACTCGCGGCCTCACTGGTCGTGGAAGCTCGCGTACCTGGGAATAGGGCTTCTGTTCGCCGCGGCAGGCCCGAGGATCACCTACTTCGCCCTGCCGGACGGGCAGTATTTTTATTTCTCTTCCTGGATGTCAATTGCCGTTACGGCCCTGTGGGTCGCTGTTTTCCCGGTGCTTCTGCAGGAGCTGGACAATATACCCGGAATGGCCGGACATCTGCTGGCCATAAGCTTCTCCCTTCCTTTTCTCGCCACTGTGTTCTCAGGCCAGGACCTGGCCGACGCATTTTTCATGTCTTTGTGCGGACTGGCGTTTCTCGGCGTTTTCTGGAGCCGCCACGGGCACATGTATCGCCGCATTGGAGAGTCGCTCACCGCCATGTGGGGCGTGCTCGTCGCAGGTACGTCAATATTGGGAGTGAGCAAGGGGATCACCTTCAGCACGCTTCTCCTCCTTCCCCTGGGGCTTTTCGCCATTCCGATCATGGAGGCTTCCCTCCATTTCGCGACCCTGGCGTTTTCATCGAGATCCCCGGGAGCGGCGGTACTCTACCGGAAGCTGATCAGCAGGGGCCTCGATCACCCGAGCGCGGTGAGGTTCATTACCTCTCTGTGCGCGCTGGGCGGTGCGGCCATTGCCATTTCCCAGCTGGGGAACTCTGTTTTTATGACGATCTGGCTAAGCGTCACAGTGATTTTCACCGGACTTACGATCACGCCTTTCATCCGGAATATGAAGGAGAATGGAGATATGCAGCTGAAGCCCGTAATATGGAGTACGTCTGTTGATAATGTTTCCATGGACTATGCGCTCTCCAAGGCGCGGGCGGCGGTTTCGGGTGGCGAAGGAGTGGCCCTTGTGTCCACGGTGAATGCCCTTGCCGTCATGGAAGCGGAAAAGAACGGTGCATACGCATCCGCGCTCAGGAATTCATTCCTCACGCTTGCTGACGGTGCGGGGCTCGTGTGGGCGCTCAAGTTTCTTGGAACACCCGTGCAGGAGAGGGTTGCCGGAATTGATTTCATGACAAGGCTTGCACGGATGGCATCCGCGGAGGGGTGGCCCGTGTATCTCCTGGGGGCGAAGCCCCACGTGGTTGAGGGTGCCGTGAGAGCCTTGAAGCAAAGGTTTCCTGAGATCGTTATCGCCGGCTGGCGGGACGGATATTTTTCGCCCGATGACTCTTCGGTTGCCCGGGATATCCGGGAAAGCGGGGCAAGGGTCCTTTTCGTCGCCATGGGTGTTCCCAGGCAGGAGATCTGGGTGACGAAGAACGCGGCGGAACTGGGAAACCTTGTGGCCGTGGGAGTCGGCGGAGCTTTTGATGTCATCTCCGGGATGCTGAAAAGGGCGCCGGAGATTTGGCAGAAGCTCGGGTTGGAATGGCTCTACCGCCTGATACAGGAACCATGGAGATGGAAGAAGGACCTTGATCTCCTTCGCTTTGCAGGAAAGATCGTTCTGTCCAGGGCCGGCCTTTACCGCAGCCGGAAGAAAAGAGATCCCAGGTGAAGACCACGGCCAAAGATCTCATGCATTACGACCTGACTTCCGTGATGGAAGACGATACAGTCCATGATGCCATACACGTTCTGTACAGCCACAACCTGCCGGGTGTTCCGGTTCTGGATGAGGAATGGAACCTGGTAGGCTTTCTCTCTGAATCGGACATCCTAAAGGCAGCTGTTCCCACCTACCTTGAAGTTCTTGCGCGGTCCTCCTTTCTTGAGGACGAAGATTTTTTTCTCCTCTCGAGATTCCGTTCCTTCGGAGGTAAAAAGGTAGGGGAATTCATGAACAGGAAGCCCATCTGCGTAGAGCCTGATACCAGCCTGATGGCAGTAGCCGACCTTATGATACGAAAGTCTGTCAAGAGGCTTCCCGTGGTGGAAGACGGAAAGCTTGCGGGGATGATCTCCAGGGAGGCTTTCTGTGAATTCCTTATGGAAGAAAGCGGGCAGGACAGTGAAGAAAGTCGATAATCAGAAGACAGACGATGGTGTATTCGATTCCATAGAGGAAGAAATGCGCCTTTTTCAGGCCGAACTGGAAGCTGAATTTGAACAGAAAAGACAGGAGTGCCGTCTCGTAAGAGAAGAGGCGCTCCTTCGTCTTTCGGAGATGGAGCGGGAGACGGTGAAAAAGGTTGAAGGTGAATGGGCGGAAAAAGAACAGCAGCTTGCGGTTCTCGACGGGAAGCTCGTGGAAGAAGCCCGGGAAATGCGGATGATTATTGCTGAGAAAACACTCTCGGGAGAGGAAATGGAAACCCTTTTGAATGAAGCCCTTCTGCTGGTGCTTGGAGAGGAAACAGCATGATACGGAACATGATCCGCCTTTCACTTTGGGGAGTACAGAGCCGAAGCAGGGAGATCGTTGGGGAACTGCACCGGCTTGGTGTTCTTCACCTGGAACACGGGTCGCCCAGAGGCGGGGAGGAAACGGAAACGCTGAACAGTCTCAGGCTTTTAAGAGGCAAGATCCTGGGGCTCATCGAGTCCCTCGAATGGGACAAGTGGAATTCTGTTACCGAGGACTACCTCCTTGAGGCGGAAAAGTTTTTTTCAGGCCTTCCCTCGGAAGACCTGGTCCCTGAAATTGACAGGAGCCTGGAGGAATTCGGCCGGAGGCTTGCAGCCCTGCAGGAGGAAAAGGCACAGTGCGTGGATAACCTGGGCAGGGCGAAAAAGTCACGGGATGCGATTGAACGGTTCGGGGCTTTTTTCAGGCGGGGTGAGGATGGACCTCAGTCCCTCTCGATCTGGTGGATTCCGGAATCTTCCCTTCAGAAGGCCCTTGCCGAGGTGAACGCGGAACTCCATAAAGCAGATGAAGCGGGGGAGGGACACCACTTCCTCCCCGGTAGGGATTCCCTGGGCATACTCGCTCTCCGTGTGCCCGCAAGCTGTGAAGATGCGGTCTTTGCGGTTCTTGCGAAATGGAAGGCCCTTCCCTGGAAGCTGCCTGATTTCTGCGGGGAGATACGGCCGGAGGAATCGCTCCCCTTCCTCGGGAAAAAGATAGAAGAATTCTCGGCTAGGATCGAGACCATCATGTCGGATATCAGCCGTACGTCCGGTGAATGGGGACCAAGACTCGCATCACTGTTTCTTTTCATCGACGAACGGACGGAGCAGGCTGCCGTGGAGGCTCGCCTGGAGACGGGGAGGGATTTTTTCTCCCTCCAGGGGTGGATGCCCGAGGATGTATTGCGCACTGCTGCTGCCCACCTCAAGGAGAAGTTCGGAGACGATGTGCTGCTCCAGTGGAGAAGCCCGGGCGAGGATGAATGGAACGACGTTCCCACGGCGCTGATGAACAGGCCCATGTCAGCACCCTTCGAGCTCTTTCTCAAGCTGCTCAGGCCGCCCTCCTATTCCGGGTTCGACCCCACTACGGCCATAGCACTCTTTTTCCCCTTCTTTTCCGGATGCATGATCGGGGACATGGGATACGGCCTGATCATACTGTTGTTATCGATCCGGCTGAAGAAAGGGAAAAGACCTCTTGTCCGCGACATCGGGGCGATCCTGTTCTCAATGTCGCTTTGGAGCCTGGTCTGGGGAGCGGTTTGGGGAGAATTTTTCGGTGATGTGGGCCATCGCCTGTTTCACCTTGAACCTCTCTGGGTGGAGCGCTCTGTAAGCGTTATGCCGGTGGTGGTTTTTACCATTGCGCTGGGTGCTGCGCACGTGTTCTTCGGCCTGCTTATCGGAGTGTACCAGGGAGTAAAGAACAGGCACAGGCATCAGTGGATGGAGAAGGCCGGAAACCTCGCCGTGCTGCTTTCCCTCGTCGGGGCTCTTGTGGTGATGAAGCAGGAGTTTCCCGGAAGTTTTTTCACTCTTCCCGTATCCCTGCTCGTGGTGGGGCTGGTTCTTCTCATCGGAGGAGGAGGGATCGGCGGAATCATCGAAACGCTGGGAAGCATAGGTAATATCATAAGTTACGTAAGAATTGCGGCCATAGGGCTCTCGTCGGCCATCCTTGCACTTGTGGCATCAAAGTTCATGGATGTCTTCGGGCTTTCCGTCTTCGGGATTTTTCTTGCGCTCATGATACACCTGCTCAACTTTGTACTGGCAATAGGAGGATCAGGACTGCATTCAGCCCGTCTGCACTACGTGGAGTTTTTCGGAAAGTTTTATTCCGGCAGCGGAAAGGAATACAAACCATTTAAGCGGAGGAGCGGATCTTCGTGGAAAAAGCACTCATAGCATTTGCGGCTGCCCTCGCAGTGTCAGTCCCTGCCATAGCTACGGCATATGCGCAGGCAAAGATAGGGAGCGCCGGTGCGGGAACAGTAGCCGAGAAGCCGGAAACTGGAGGAACGATCATTATCCTGGAGGCGATCCCGGAGACAATGGTCATTCTCGGCTTTGTCGTGGCCATCATGCTGATACTTCAGTTCGCGTGAGGCATGCCCTGTGACCGGTCTTTCACTTGAAGGAGACCTGTCGTCCTTCAGGGAGGCGATTCGGAGGGAGCATCTTCAGAAGGTTGAAGCTCTTGAGAAGCAGAGGGACAACGAAATAGCCGAACTTATCGCCGACAGGAGGACGTCTGTTCAGCGGCGGGTTTCAAAACTCCGGAAGGAGCAGGAGGAAAAATACCTTTTCCTTGCGGGGGAAATGAGCAAGGACTCCTATGCTGCTGCCAGGGCATCGTTTCTTGATGAATTCTCTAAAATAAGGGGCGGATTCGAGGAAACGCTCCGCGGATGCATCGAAGGGATCCGGCGAAGCGAAAGGGAGCGTTACGCCGTGGTCCTCCGCCGTCTCGCGGCAGAGGCGCTCCGGGTTTGCGGAAGGCCTGCCGTTGTCTTCGTGGAGCCTCAGGACAGGGATTTGCTTTCTTCCGGCACCCTGGAAAGCGACTTCGAAGATGGTGTGGAGATACGGGAGGAAAATCTTGACGGATGGGGTGGATGCCGGGCGGTATCGGAAAATATGGTCGTGGACAATACTCTCCTTGCAAGGTGGAGAAGATTGAGCCCTTCCTTTTCTGTACGATTGTCCCTGCTTATGAATGACTCTTTTTCTGAAATCCACAACCGAATCTCCAAATTATGAATATCTGAATGCCGTTATCCGTGCCAGAGGGACAAAACTGCTGGAACAGGAGGTTTTTTTTACTCTGGCCGGCGGAACGCTTGAGGATCTCGAGCTTTTCCTTCTTGAGAGCGTGTATGGAATACGCTGCCGGGAACAGCTTGCGATCGGAGGTTCGTCTGTCCTGTTCCGGGTGGAAAACGCTCTTGCTGCAGGAACAGCTGATATTCTTCTCGAGACGGCTTCCCTCGCGAGGGGCGAAGCCGGGCTTTTTTTTGATGTTCTGCTCTCCATGGCGGATCTCGAGAACGGCCGCCTGCTTTTGCGTGCATCCCGGGCAGGAGAAGCCAGGGGAAAGCCGCCGCTTTGGAGGATGTATTGCGTTGCCGGTACGGCTTTCTACGATGACCTGTGGAAAAAATGTTTCAACGCTGCGGATGGTGCGATTCGGTGTCACGAAGAGGAAAACCCAATGGCATCCCTTCTCGGCGAGGCATACAGGACGCTGTACGAAACGGGGTCCCTTTCAGTTTCGGAGCGGGCGTTGTATTCCGGGTGGCTCGATTACTGGAGGGAACAACTGGGGCCCCTGAAGGGAACGAATGTACGCCTGATGGAGGAGTATCTCGGCAGGCTCACCGATACCTGGAACCTGAGCACCTGGTTCCGGTCAGGCACTGAACTGGAGCATGGTGTGAGGTCTTTTCTCCGCGGCGGATGGGGATTGTCGCCCCTGAAGCTGGAGGGGTGTGCCACGCTGGAGTGCCTGTTTGAGGGGAGCGGATGGGAAATTCCCTTCCTGAGCGGACAAAGAGAGGCGAATTCTGTTGTCCTGCGGAAGTTCCAGGGACTTTTCCATCTCTGGCAGAAAAGGCTTTACCGCAAAGATCTCCTCGGTATCCACGTTTCCATGGGATATGCGGCGCAGGTGCAGCTTGAATGGGCGAACCTCTCGATGATCGCGGCGGGGCTGTCGCTGAACATCCCCTCTGCGGAAATCGTGCGGCATCTCCTGCTGCCCGGGGAATAGGGGAGGGCAATCCCGATGGCGGAAGAAAGAACGGTTTTTGCGGTGGGAAGCCAGGTATTCGTCGATTTATGGGCACTCATGGGTTTTTCTCCCCTTCCGTGCGAGTCTCCTGGGGATCTTTCCGGGGTTTTTGCGGCCCTCGCAAAAGAAAAGGCAGCACTCGTTGTCGCGGAGGAGCGATGGTTCGCCGGCCTCCAGGAACCGTTGAGAAAAAAATTGGAAAAATCGGGAGACCCTGTGTGGATACAGTTTCCTTCCTGTGAAGGCGGGGAAATGAGGTGACCGAAAGGATGAATAAAGAAGGAACGGTGATCGGGGTTTCCGGACCTGTAGTGACGGTGAGGACAGAGGTTCCGGCCTCAATGTTCGAGGTCGCCCGCGTGGGGGAGGAAGGCCTTCTCGGTGAAGTGATCAGGGTGGATGAATTTTCTGTGAGGATCCAGGTTTACGAGGATACGAACGGGTTGGCGTCAGGCGCGCCGGTGTTTTTTGAAAACGACCTCCTTTCCGTGGATCTTGGCCCCGGACTGCTGGGCGGTGTTTTTGACGGTATCGGCAGGCCTCTCGGCGTACTTGGAAAGGAGGGCATTTTCCTCCCGAAGGGTGCCCGGCTTGAGTCCATTACCGGAAGCAGAACCTTTCCCTTCACCCCCTCTGTGAGCCCAGGTGATACCCTCTCCCCGGGGGATATTATCGGGACTGTCGGGGAGAATCCCACATTCAGGCACCTTGTCATGGTTCCGGCAGACCAGAAAGACGGCAGGGCAGCATGGTGCGCCCCGGAGGGAGAATATTTGCCCAGGGAAACTGTGGTGAGGCTTGAAGACGGCAGGGAGTTTTCCATGGTCCAGCGGTGGAGGGTGAGGATACCGCGCCCTGTGCAGGAGCGTCTGCCTTTCGAAATTCCTCTGATAACAGGGCAGAGGATACTTGATACCCTTTTCCCCATACCTCTGGGAGGGGCGGCCGTACTTCCCGGGGGATTCGGCACCGGAAAGACCGTGACGCAGCAGTCCCTGGCAAAGTGGAGTTCTGCAGACCTGATCATCTACATAGGCTGCGGAGAGCGGGGAAACGAGATGACCGAAGTGCTCGAGGAGTTCCCGGGGCTGATCGACCCTGTAAGCGGGGGACCGCTCATGGACAGGACGATCCTCATTGCCAACACGTCGAATATGCCCGTTGCCGCCAGGGAGGCGAGTATTTACCTCGGAATGGCCATGGGTGAGTTTTTCCGGGACATGGGGTATAACGTGGCCATAATGGCGGATTCGACCTCCCGGTGGGCCGAAGCCCTCAGGGAGATCGGGGGGAGGCTCGAGGAGATGCCCGGGGAAGAGGGCTACCCGGCCTATCTCGGCTCACGGCTCGCCCAGTATTATGAACGGGCGGGCAGGGCCAGGGCGCTCGGATCCCCTTCGCGGAACGGTTCGATCACGGTGGTCAATGCGGTATCCCCGGCAGGAGGAGATTTTTCCGAACCGGTGACCCAGGCCAGCCTGCGCATGTCAGGGGCGTTCTGGGCCCTGGACAAGAGTCTCGCCCAGCAGCGTCATTTCCCGGCTATCAACTGGAGCCAGAGCTACACCCTATACGATGAAATGCTCGCCCCGTGGTTCAGGGAAAACCTCGGAGAGGACTGGTTCCCGCTCAGGGAATACCTCAAGTCGATGCTGGAAAAGGAGCAGTCCCTTCTGGACCTCGTCCAGCTCGTAGGCCGGGACGGGCTCTCGGAGGAGGACAAGTGGATCCTTTTCATGGCGGAGCTTGTGCGGGTGCTCTTCCTGCAGCAGAATGCTTTTGCCCCGGAGGATGCGTCCTATTCCCCGGAGCTTCAGAAAGCCTTTCTCGAACTTCTGGGGAACTTCGACACGACGGTCCGCCGGGGACTTGCCCGTGGAGCTGTCTTCGAACAGGTTTCGGCGTTTCCGCACAGGGCGGATCTCCTGAACCTTCGCGGCCTCGGAAGGGATGAGATGAAGACGCGGGGCACCCAGTGGCTTAACAGGCTTGCCTCGAAGATGGAGGAAATAGAGGTGGTGCTCCAGTGAAACCACTGTACAGGGAAGGATTCAGCCGGGTGGAGGGACTGGGGGGACCGCTTCTTTTCGTGCGGGGCATATCCCGTCCAGCCTACGGGGAGCTTGTCACTGTGGAATATGCGGGGGGAGTCCGTTCAGGGCAGATCCTGCAGATACAGGGAGATATTTCGGTCATACAGGTATTCGAGGGAACCATGGGGCTCTCGAGGGGGGGCGTTACTGTCTGGCTTGAACGGGATGTTCTGAAGATTCCCGTGGGGGAATCGCTGATAGGGAGGGTATTCGACGGAAGAGGAGCACCTCTGGACGGTCGCCCTGCAGATTTCGCGGAGGACTTTCTTCCGGTAAACGGGGCGCCTATCAACCCGGTTCGAAGGAGCAGCCCCGACACGTTCGTGGAGACGGGCATCTCCGCCCTCGACCTGATGAACACCCTTGTCCGCGGGCAGAAACTCCCTGTTTTCTCTGGTGCGGGGCTTCCGGCAAACGAGCTCGCCGTGCAGATAGTGAGAGGCTCGCGGATCCCGGGTTCGGATGAACCCTTCCTCGTGGTTTTCGCAGCCATGGGGATCACAAGGAGAGAGGCACAGTATTTCCTGGATTCGTTCAGGAAATCCGGGGCGCTCAGGAACGGTGTTTTTTTTCTCAACCTTGCGGGAGAATCGACCGTCGAACGGCTGCTTACACCGAGGGCGGCACTGGCAGCCGCGGAGTATTTCGCCTTTACGAAGGGGTACAACGTTCTGGTGGTCATGACCGACATGCTGGCCTATTGCGATGCACTGAGGGAAGTTGGAGCCGCCAGGGAGGAGATTCCCGGGAGACGGGGCTATCCGGGCTACATGTATTCGGACCTCGCCGAACTTTACGAGCGAGCAGGGTGCATTGCAGGAATTCCCGGAAGCGTTACCCAGATACCCATTATCACCATGCCGGATGATGACATGACCCACCCAGTGGTGGACCTCTCCGGATATATTACCGAGGGCCAGATAGTTCTGGACAGGCGTCTTCGCGAGAGGGGGGTCTACCCTCCCATAGACGTGCTTCCCTGCCTGAGCCGGCTCATGAACAAGGGAATAGGGAGAGGGAAGACCTTCCCTGAGC
>JAAYJB010000246.1 GCA_012523155.1 Synergistaceae bacterium
ATACAGGAGGCCATGCCATGGATATATCAAAGTTTACAAAAAAATCCCAGGAAGCCCTGTCTGAAGCACAAAACAAGGCTATTTCCTTTGGTCATACCGAGGTCGACGGGGAGCATCTTCTCCTTGCCCTGGCCGAACAGCCGGAAGGACTCATACCAACAATACTTGCCCGCATGGGAGCAGATCCGTCTAGCCTGGCAAAAAAAGTTGAGGCCGAGCTCGGCCGGAAGGTCCGTGTGACAGGCCCGGGGGTGGATGCGGGGAAAATACTGATTTCATCACGTCTTTCACGGCTGCTGGTGAAGGCCGGTGAGAAAGCGTCCCAGCTGAAAGATGAATATATTTCGGTGGAACATCTTTTTTCCTCCTTTTTCGATGAGGGCAGGACCACTGCAGCCGGGCGCATACTCGCTGAAGCCGGCATCGGGGAAGAGAAATTTCTCTCGGTGCTGAACGAAGTGAGGGGACGGTCGAGGGTTTGCAGCGATTCTCCCGAATCAACCTATGAGGCTCTTGAGAAATATGGCCGTGACCTTGTGGCAATGGCCCGTTCGGGAAAACTCGATCCCGTGATCGGAAGGGACGAAGAAGTGAGAAGGGTGATCCGGATCCTGAGCCGGAAGACAAAAAACAATCCTGTGCTCATAGGGGACCCCGGGGTGGGCAAGACAGCCATTGTGGAGGGCCTGGCCGGCCGGATCGTGAACGGCGATGTTCCCGAGGGGCTTCGTGACCGGTCCATTTTCGCTCTTGACATGGGAGCTCTTGTTGCGGGTGCAAAGTATAGGGGAGAATTCGAAGAACGGCTGAAAGCAGTCCTGAACGAAGTGAAGGAGAGCCAGGGAAGGATCATTCTTTTCATCGACGAGCTTCACACCATCGTAGGAGCAGGGGCCGCAGAGGGAGCCATCGACGCGGGGAACATGCTCAAGCCAATGCTGGCGAGGGGTGAACTTCACTGCATCGGTGCTACCACGGTGGACGAATACAGGAAGCAAATAGAAAAGGACGCAGCCCTTGCGAGACGGTTCCAGCCGGTACTTGTAGAGCAGCCTTCAGTGGAGGACGCCATTTCCATCCTCAGGGGGCTGAAGGACCGATTCCAGGTCCACCATGGGGTGAAGATCAGGGATAATGCTCTCGTGGCGGCTGCAGTGCTTTCTAACAGGTACATTACGGAACGGTTCCTCCCCGACAAGGCTATCGACCTGGTGGACGAAGCCTGTGCCATGATAAGGACCGAGATCGATTCCCTTCCCTCTGAGCTCGATGCCGTCTCGAGAAAGGTGATGCAGCTCGAGATCGAAGAGGCCGCCCTTACAAAGGAGAAAGACCCGGCGAGCATGGAGAGGCTTAGAACACTGAGGGGTGAGCTCCAGGATGCAAGGGAAGAGCAAGTCGGACTGAGAGCTCGCTATGAATCTGAGAAGGAAGGACTTTCTGCCGTACGTTCCCTGAGGGAGCGTATAGAATCCGTGAGGAGGGAGATCGAAAAAGCGGAGCGGGAATATGACCTGAACAGGGCAGCTGAATTAAAGCACGGGACTCTTCCGCAGCTCGAAAGCCAGCTGCGGGAAAGAGAGGCATCCATAAAGCCGGAAGGTCAGGGCGGCAATATCCTTCGCGAAGAGGTGACGGAAAACGAGATTTCCGAGATCATCAGCAAGTGGACCGGTATTCCCGTGACGAGACTTCTCGAGGGCGAGAAAGAAAAATTGCTGAAGCTCGACGAGGTACTTCATCGCAGGGTCGTGGGGCAGGACGAGGCGGTTCAGCTCGTGGCAGACGCAGTGCTCCGTGCCCGGTCCGGCATAAAGGATCCGAGGCGCCCCATTGGTTCGTTCATTTTTCTTGGACCTACAGGAGTCGGCAAGACGGAACTGGCAAAGACCCTTGCAGAGGCTCTGTTCGACAGCGAGGATAACCTTATCAGGCTGGACATGTCCGAGTACATGGAGAAGCATTCTGTTTCAAGGATGGTTGGAGCCCCCCCCGGCTACGTGGGGTACGACGAGGGAGGGCAGCTGACGGAAGCGGTAAGGCGAAGACCGTACTCAGTGATCCTATTCGACGAGATCGAAAAGGCGCACCCGGACGTATTCAATATCCTGCTCCAGATACTCGATGACGGCAGGATCACGGACAGCAGGGGACACCTGGTGAACTTCAAGAACACGGTCGTCATTATGACCAGCAATATCGGGGCGCCGCTGCTTCTCGAAGGCATAACATCTGAAGGGGAAATACGGGATGAAGCCCGCGGTGCCGTTATGGAAGAACTGCGCAGGGCGTTCAGGCCGGAGTTTTTGAACAGGGTTGACGACGTGGTGCTCTTCAAGCCCCTGACCTCAGGGGAGATCGGCCGGATAGTGAAGCTCCTCGCCGCTTCTCTTGAGAAACGGCTGCAGGAGCAGAACATTTCTCTTGAAATAACAGAGGGCGCAGCGGCCTTCATAGCAAGGTCCGCCTACGATCCGGTGTACGGCGCACGGCCTCTGAAGCGGTTCATGGTGCGCAACATCGAAACGCCGGTCGCCCGTTTGATCATCTCCGGAGAAGCCGGTGAAGGATCGGTCATCGTGGTTGACGAAAAGGGCGGATACCTGGAGATAACTACAAGAAAAGATAAGTGAACTTAATGGAATAAAGAAATAACAAGCCGGAGATTCCTCTCCGGCTTTTTGCATTGTGTTTTTTTGAAAAATGCGGTATTACATTTTGCGTTTTTCGTGATACTATTTGAGTCTAACCATTATTTCAAGGAGCGTGTTTTCTTTATGCCGTCAAAAACATATAGGCTCTACAAGCCCGAAAGTTCGGGCTTTAAACTCTCCCTGCTCTCTGCAGGGCATTTTTTCAATGATCTGTACGCATCCTTTCTGCCCACGTTCATTCCCACCCTTATTTCGAGGCTTGGGATCACCATGGCACAGGCAGGTTTTTTCAGCACCTTTCTCGGTGTTATCCATATCATTTTCCAGCCGGTGATAGGGTATCTTTCCGACCGTTCATCCAACCCGTGGCTGATTATCTGCGGTCCGATAATTACGTGTATCGGTGCCACAATGATCCCCCTTTCCCCGACCTACGGATTTGCCTTGTTTTTTGTAGGCCTCTGGGGTGCCGGGAGCGCCATGTTTCACCCACAGGGGCACGGCGGAGTGGGGCATGTGGTCCCGAAGGAAAAACTCACTGTTTCCCTTGCACTCTTTGCCATAGCAGGAACAGCTGGAGTTACTGCAAGTCCTCTCTTCGCGGTCGCTCTTGTAAACACGGTCGGGATGAAAATGATGCCCGTCGTCGCAATTTTGCCCGTGCTCCTTCTCGGTCTCTTCACGTGGAAGACCATGCCCTCACTGAGCCACGAAAGCGGAAGTGCGCTTGCTCCCCAGAAGGGGCTCATTTCGACCCTGAAGTCGGTGTTTGTAATTATTTATCCTATATGGGCGATTTCGAGCGTAAGAGACGCAGCGAGCCAGGGAGTGAGGATGTTCTTCCCTATCAAGATAGCTGCAGAGGGGGCCGATATTACATTTGTGGGAACTGTCCTCTTCCTGATCATGCTCGGGACCACCCTGTCAATGGTGGTTATCGGCAGGATAGCCGACACCTATGGAAAGAAAAAGACCCTTGCGGTGATCATGGGTATGTCCTCCCTCTGTCTCTTCGCCGGCCGTGCCGCAGGAGGATGGACTGCCATCCTGTTCTTCGTGCTGGGAACATCGGCAGTTAACGCAACCATGCCCATAACGGCGGCAATAGCCCAGGAAATGGTCCCGAATTCCCGGGGAATGGCCAGCTCCATCGTTATGGGGCTTTCCTGGGGTGTGGGAAATCTTCTAATGGCTCCTTTCGGCAAAATCGGTGACTTGTACGGCATTAACGCGACTTTGTTCATTGTGGCGCTGCTGCCCCTTCTCACGTTCCCCTTTTTGCTCACGAAACCGTTCCGGGAAGCGAAGGACTGATTTCCGTTTTCTTGTAAAGCAGGGGGCACGAAATTCGTGCCCCCTGCTTTATTATTCATCTTTTTGTTCGTTCTGCCATTTCCGCCTTCGTGTCTCGCGCTCCAGCCGCTTCGGTTCGAGTGAGACTGCATCTCCTTCAAAGAGTGATTCCATTCCTCCGGAATAAAGGGACCTGGCCCGCTCGCATGTTTCCCGGCATTTACCGCGGCATGTGCTTTTGTTGTCGTCAGGCTCAGTATAGACAGTGATGACTCCCTCAAAATTACGAAGCACGGTCTTCCTGTCAGACCGGGAAAGGACGTAGTTCGGCATAACGGGGATTTTTCCTCCGCCTCCGGGTGCGTCCACGACGAATGTGGGCACGGCAAGCCCTGACGTATGGCCCCGGAGATACTCCATGATCTCGATCCCTTTCCCTATGGAGGTTCGGAAGTGTTCAATGCCTCTCGACAGATCGCACTGGTAAATATAGTAGGGGCGGATCCGAAGCTTCAGCAACTTCTGGTTGAGCTCACGGAATATGTAGGGACAATCATTGATTCCCTTGAGCAGGACCGACTGGTTCCCTAAAGGTATTCCCGCATCAGCGAGGCGGGCGCACGCAGCTTCAGTCTCCGAAGTGATTTCTTTCGGATGGTTGAAGTGAAGGTTTATCCACAGTGGATGGTGTTTTTTAAGTACGGTGCACAGGCTTTCAGTCACCCTCATTGGAAGGACTGCCGGAATGCGGCTCCCGATCCTGATTATCTCAACCGTTGGAATGGCTCGTATTTTTGCGAGCACGGAATCCAGGGCTTCGTCCGAAAGGGTCAGGGGGTCTCCGCCGGTGATGAGCACGTCACGGATAGCGGGAGTCCGGGCAATATACTCCACGCACCTGTCGATCTGCTCCGCAGTCCTCTGGGTATCGTTCTGTCCTGCAAAACGTCTTCTGGTACAGTGGCGGCAGTACATTGCGCATTGGTCCGTGACAAGGAGTATGCACCGGTCAGGGTACCTGTGGGTGAGCCCCGGTACGGGAGAATCCACGTCCTCGTGGAGAGGGTCGAGAAGGTCCGTTGAGGAAATGATCGTCTCCTTCAGCGACGGTATTGCCTGTTTCCTGATGGGGCAGTCGGGATCACTTCCGTCGATGAGCGACGCGTAGTATGGAGTGATGGCCATGCGCAGCGAGTTCAAGCTGCGTTTCAGCATTGAATGTTCGCTCTTCGAGAGAGGCAGGATACGTCCCAGTTCCTCCGCGGATGTGATCCGCGCCCTCATCTGCCAGCGCCAGTCATTCCAGAGTTCCTCGCCCACAGATTCCCTGAGGGCTTCAAGATAGTTTTTTCCCTCGTGGAAAAGGGGAAGGCTGAGGAGTATGCTTTCTTTTCCCCGCTTTGTTCTGGATGACGGAGGGCGTATTTCCTCCCCGTTTCCGTCAGCGGCCGCTTGACTGCTTACCGATTTTTTTGCAGTAGAGGACAAGGTCGTCACCTTCCGAATAAAAGTCCGGAATGCGTCCGCATTCCGTATATCCACGGGCAAGGTAGAAATACCGCTGCCCGAGATAGTCATCTCTTCCGGCCGTTTCTACCCGTATGACAGCCCGCGTGGACTGGACGAGCAGCGACGAGCACATCTTTTCTTCCAGCTTTTTGCCGATCCCTTTTTTCTGGAATGCAGGGTCGACAGCTATCCAGTAAAGATCGAAGGCAAAATCGGTCATGGGGGTCGGCCCGTAAACAAGGAAACCGGCCAGTTGCCCTTCGCTCCAATCGGTGAGAAGGACGTAGTCTTTTCCGGGATGAAGTGACCACTCGATCAGAACGTCCTCGAGAACACCGAGTTCCCCGGGAGTGAAGGCACCTGTTAAACTCGCCGCGGCGAGGCATTTTTCAGCAAGAAGATTTTCCACCGCAAGCTCCTCTCCGGGCCTTTTCAAGGGCCAGTTCCACAATTTCAGAAACTGCATCCAGCTCCGACATGCCGCTTTCCCGGCATTGTCTCATGAATCCTCCGCTCGTTGACAAGTCGGGATTGGGGTTTACATCGATAACAAAGAGCTTGTCGTCCTTCTCTCTCAAGTCCACCCGGAAATACCCCCTGCAGCCCAGGGCTTTTCCGGCAGAGTCGGCAAGTTCCCGTGCCAGCCGGGCTTTTTCTCCTTCCGCTTTTTTCGGTGTGAGATCATACAGTGGAGATTCAGGGTCCCATTTTGAACCGTAGTCGAGGTATTGGAGGCATCCCTCCATGTTTCCGTAGTCGATCACCGAAACCCCTACCGGCCGATAGGGCCCGTTTCCCATGCATGAAACGGAATACTCGCGTCCAGGCAGAAACTCCTCGGCACGGATGCCCCCGGGGAAATCGGCCAGCCTGGACAGGACCGCTTCCTCGAGCTGTTCTGTTTTCTCCACGAGTGATCCTCCATTTATTCCCACGCTCCCGTCCTCCGAAAGAGGCTTCAGAAATACCGGGAGCCGGAGTTTTTCAAGAATCACCGATGGCGTCAAGCCAGGGAAGAGCGTTATTCCTCCAGGGACAGGGACTTTGTTCTGAGTGAGCCGTTCCGCAGTCATGCCCTTTGAAAGGCATGCCTTGAGGGCTGACGCCGGATTCCCCGTACATGGAATGCCTTCCTTCTCTACAATCGCCATGAAGCGGTGTTCCGCCCCGCTGTCGCTGCCGAAACCCTCGAAGAGATTGAAAATGCATTCCGCCCCCGGTGAGCGGATAATAGAAGCAGTCCTTTCAGTTGAGGAAAGGAGTTTTGGTGTAATGTCAACGGGCAGGACATGCCAGCCCGCCTGTTCCAGGATTTTCGAAACCCATTCCCTGGTCTGGAGAGCATCGGTGACATCCGGCCGGCCCTCCTGTTCCAGGGCGGCCACAGCCAGTATGGTCCCGCGTTTTTGAGGAGGCTCCGAAGAATGATCGGAGTTCATGATGCATCAGCCTCCCTGGCAAAACGAGAGCAATCGAGGCTCGACCTACGGAAGGCGCTCATGAGAATTGACCGGATCAGCCCGGAGTAGGTTCCTCCGCTGAGTCTGTGGAGTATGGGAAGATCGCTGTACAGGGGCGAAAGACCCGGCAGGGGATTTATATCGATGATCCTGGGGATCCCGTCGTCGTCAAGGCGAAAATCTACCCGGGCCATATCACGAAGCTCCAGGGCTGAAAAAGCCGATACGGCAAATCTTCCGATCTGGTTCCGGAGGGCCGGTGGAATTGTATTCGGTCCGTCGTACCGTATTCTTTCGAGATAATTTCTCTTCTCCTCGAGAGAGTAGAGGAATTCCTCTCTCGGCTGAAGGGGGGTAATTTTCATCATTCCGGCAACGGAAGGATTCCCGTTTCCGGTAAGCCCGACCGTGATCTCGTCTCCTGGGAGGTATTCTTCAAGCAGTGCCGGCTGATCATACCTGTTCCAGATGCGGCGGATCTTTTCCTCCGCTTCACGGTGGGAGTGGGCTACAGAGTCGGAGAAAATCCCTTTTGATGATCCCTCATACCGTGGTTTGACTACCATTCGGCTGAACTGTCCGAAAAGGGAGGGAAGTGCAGCAAGATCTTCGCTGCCGCGGAATGAGGCTGAAAAAGGCACGGGAATTCCTTCGGCCGAGAGGGTTCGGCAGGTCAGGAGCTTATCCAGGGCCATTGCCATGGATACTGCGTCAGACCCCCAGAAGGGGATGGAAGCGCTTTCAAGCACACACGGGACCTGGGCCTCCCGCCCCCGTCCCTGCCCCCTGCCTTCGGCTATATTTGCTACAAAGTCAGGCGACTGATTCTGAAGCCGTGCAGAGAAGTTTTCATCCTGTTCGCATAGGGACACACTGAAACCGAAAGACGCGATCGTCTCCGCAACTGACTCCACAGTGCACAGCGGGTCATATTCCTCGTACTTGTCATCCGGCTCTCCTGAACCTGCTGATTTTTTCAGGTTGAAGGCGACTGATATTTTTGAGACGGGACGCAACGGAACGTTCGGCTCGCAGCCGAAACCATCGTTCATAAACGATCTCCTCCCGGAGGATATGATCCGGCACCTCTGTATCAAAAAGGACCGGGAAAACGTCTCGCATTTGATCACAGCCGTGGAAAGCCATGTTCACACTGTTGATATACTGTTCTTTGCGGATTATATGCCTTTTCGGAAGAAAAACAAGAGGGTTTTTCAGAAAAATAAGGAAGAAGAAAAGGGCCTCTGAAGAGGCCCGGGATGTTATGCTACTGTCTTAAAGACTTCTTTTTTCGCCTTGCAGATCGGGCATGTGTCCGGTGCGTTCTCTTCCTCGACATATCCGCAGATGGGGCAGAGGAAGAACACTGAGTCCTTTCCCTTTTCCAGTGAAGCCATGGCTTTTTTGTACAGCTCTCCATGTACTTTTTCCGCTTCGTTTGCCAGTGAGAAAGAACGATGGGCGTTCTTCTGACCCTCTTCCTCCGCGTCTTTGATGAATGCCGGGTACATTTCCGTAAATTCGTAGGTTTCCCCTTCAAGGGCTGCCTTGAGGTTCTCAGCGGTGGACTTGACACCGCCCATGGCCTTGAAGTGCGCAATGGCATGGATGGTCTCAGCTTCAGCTATTGTGCGGAAGAGCTTCGCCGCTGCAGGATATCCTTCTTTTTCCGCCTGCTCGGCGAACGCGAGATATTTCCTGTTCGCCATGGATTCCCCTGCGAATGCTTCTGATAATCCGTTCAGTGTCTTTTCCATTTTTCTTATTCCTCCGTCGTATTTGATTTTGAAACTCAAAAAAAAGCGGCCCCGGAAGGGACCGCTCATTGAATCAGCGGCAAATGCCTGTTATTTCAGCGCGATAACCGCCTCCGGCGTGATGACCCTGAAGGTGAACGACTCTGCGAAAAAGAGCCGGACTTTCCCGCCGTCCCTCTCCTCAAAGCCGAGAGACAGGTCCTGCCCCAGGACGAGTTCGAAATCTCCTCCCCTGAGGGAAACGAGGTAGGATTCATCCTGGGTGGAGAGGATGATCTTCTCCACAAGATTGCCTACATGCTTTGAGATGGGATATCCCGGAACGCTGCTGTATACTGTTTTCCAGACTTTGGGAGATGCCACGAGTGCGTAGGGACCTTCTACGGCATCCTGCTGGAATGTAAAGATACCCGCTGAAATGGCATTAACAAGGCTAAGGCTCTGGCCGCTGTCGCCTTCTATTGTTACCGAACGCTCAGAAGCGATAGAGGCAAGTCCCTGGATACCTGCAGCAGAAAGTCCCTTGTATACGGCGTTTTCCTCGAAAAGGGCGATTTCTTTCGCTGCTTTCTCAAGGGATGAAAGGTCCGGGTCTTTTGCACCTCTTGAGATGTTGTCAAGCTCCCATATATCCATGTCAAATGTGTATCTGCTTTCCACGAGGGGCATAACACGGTTTACGCCGAACTGCACGCCGCCCGGGGACTGCCCTGTTGACAGGTCAAGCCGACCCGTCGGATGTGCGCTGTATGTCCAGCCCTTCGGTCCGATAACATCGGCGAACCTTCTTGCGGAAAGATTTGCCGAAAGTACCTTTTTCGCCTGTCCGTCCAGTTCTTCCCAGGCTTCAGGTGTTATAAGCGATGCCGATCTCCTCAAAATGTCCATAACAAGTACCTCCTTTTCCTTAGCGGTCCTGTGGCCTGGTTATTTCAGGCTGCCGATGCCGAGTCCTCCGGAGGACGTGCTTTCCTCTTCTCCCGACCCGGCTTCGCCTGCCGTTTCAACTTCGAGCAGAGGGGCAGACGTGAAAAGATATGTCTTCAGTTCCTTGTCCCAGCCTTCCATATTCCGCCTGAGCCATTCAATAAGCATCGCGGCATGCTCGATTTCTTCATCCCTGTTGTGTGCGAGGAGTTCCTTGAGTTCTGCATTCGGGGTAACCGCAACTCTCTGGTTGTAATAGTTGACTGCTTCGACTTCCTCCATGAGGCTTTTGAGTGCCTTAGCCTCATCCGATGTTTTCTGGTCAAGAAGATCGGCCGGTTCCGTGAATTGCATGGTATCGCTCCTTTCATTACGTTATTGTCCGGCAAACAGCGATAAGGATCCCGCCGGACGAATCTTTTGATTATTATACCCTTTCAGGAGAATCCTTATCAAAGGGCAAGCCTAAAATGCATATGACGGTAATTTGTAACCGTTGCATATTGTCTGAATCCTAGTATAGCAAAAAAAATCATTCGGTCAATAATGGTCAGAAGTTCGGAAATGCAAAAATAAGAATGGCTGTGCTATGATTCCGAATGCTGGAGAATACAATCGTTACTCCGTATTTTGAAAGGATGAAAAAGATCTATGGATGAAAGTCATGAACTCACACTCTCAGGCGATATAAAACGGCTCCTGGCCCTTAACGAAGGAAGGGACATCTCACTGGGTGATATCGCGGCAGCGGTAGGTGACAGGGGATTCGGAATTCTGTTCGTACTGCTTTCTCTGCCGAGCGCCCTTCCTGTTCCCGCACCAGGATACAGCACACCATTCGGTATCGTACTTTTCATTCTCAGCCTCCAGCTTTTGTCGGGCAGGCCGGCTCCCTGGCTGCCGGAATGGGCGTCGGAAAAGGTTCTGAAAAGAAAGACGGCTGACAGAATGATCAATACGACCTCATCATTTTTCCGGTTTGTTGAGAAATTCATCCGTCCCCGGTTCTCTTTTACCTCAAGTCCACTGACAGGAAGGATCTACGCAGTGCTCCTGCTCCTCATGAGCGGGCTTATGATCCTTCCTATACCGCTCACGAACACGCTTCCGGCCATGGTCATCTTCTTCGTCGGTATTGCGCTCACGGAAAGGGACGGCCTTGCGCTGGCAGCCGCCATGCTGTTTGGAATAACCGCAGTCGCACTTTATTCCCTGGCCGTTTGGGTGATCGTAAAATACGGGGCTCAGGGACTTACCGAGGCAAGGGAAATAATCAGGGGCTGGTTTCTGTGAGTTTTCCGGCCGGCAACAGACGGCGGCATAGGAATTGGATCATCTGGATCACGGAGTGTAAAATAAATACCCTGATTTAGAAGGCCCTTTAATTTTATGGTATTATAACAACGGAAAAATTATACGTCTCCGAGCCCGTTCGCCTAAAGGATACCCCATGGCGTCGGGCCGTCAGGGTCCACCCGGAAACAGGCGGGCCTCCCGTTTCAGGCAAGGAGACAGAGAACGGACAGAATGTGCCGTCCCTTGCCGTGTAGTGCAGAGGGACGGCTTTTTTTTTGAGAAAAAATACAACAAAGGAGGAAATAAAATGAAACTTCGTAAGCATCTGGTCATTCTGGCTCTTTTTACCGCTTTGCTTGTAACCGCTGCTGGTGCGGCGGGGGCTGCGGAAGTTCTCCGCATGGCAACCACAACCAGTACGGACAATACGGGACTCCTTGACTACCTGGCTCCAATGTTTCTCGAGGAGAACGGGATCGAACTCCAATGGGTGTCCGTGGGAACGGGAAAAGCCCTGGAGTACGGGAGAAACGGTGATGTGGACATCCTCCTCGTTCACGCCCCTGCAGTGGAGAAACAGTTTGTCGCCGATGGCTGGGGTGTCAATCGCCGTCAGGTCATGTTCAACGATTTTATTATCGTTGGTCCTTCTGAAGATGCTGCAGGGATCAAAGAGCTTCCGGTTGCTGATGCCATGAAAAAGATTGCCCTCGCAGCTGCTCCTTTTGCGAGCAGGGCCGACAAATCCGGGACCCACGTTGCCGAACTCGCTCTCTGGAAAACTGCCGGTATTCCTGAGCCCGACAAGGAGCAGTGGTATATCCAGACCGGCCAGGGAATGCTGGAAACCCTCATGATAGCCGACGAAAGGAAAGGGTACGCCCTTACCGACAGGGGGACGTTCATTAAGTATCAGGACTCCAGGGGTGACCAGTCCGGACTCGATATAATCGTTGAGGGAGACGATTCGCTTAAAAACCAGTACAGCGTCATTGCCGTCAACCCTGCGAAATGGGAAAACATCAAGTATGACCTCGCTCTTGAGTACATCGACTGGATGGTTTCCCCGTCCGCCCAGAAGGCTATTGCCGAATTCAAACTCCTCGGGAAGCAGCTTTTCTTCCCGAACGCAGGGCAGTAGAAACAATCGAAGGGGCCGGTGAATACCGGCCCCTTCGCACTATTTTCGCTGGATCACTGCCCTTCAATGGCTACTTTCTTCATTTTCTCAGCCTGAACTTTTTCGGCAACTTCCACTGTCAGAACACCGTTTTTGAAGGCCGCCTTTGCAGAATCGGGATCAACTTCTACAGGGAACTGGATGGAACGGGAGACTGTTCCGTAATATCTCTCAGAGCGGAAAACGTCGTTCTCATCAACGGTTTTTTCGTCAGCTTTCTCTGCCTTGAGCGTGAGCCGGTCCTCAAAAACGTTCAGTTCAACCCTGGAAGGATCTATTCCCGGAATCTCAAATTCAGCGAAGATCTTCCCGTCCTTCCTGTAGAAATCTCCCCTGGGGATTGCAAGGACTTTGTCGGGATCAACATACCCCATTTCCGGTGAGAAATCTCCGAAGATCCGCATCATGTCCCGCATCATCCTGTCTGCAAAAGAAAAGGGGTTCACAGGCTGTGAAACATCATTGGGCCTTATGGCCAGGTACCTTCTTGTCATTACGCCCACCTCCGTTTGATCTTTATTGACCTTACAGTGATTATTATATTCGTCAGTAATGGTTAGACAAGGTGGAAAAACAGAAATTAAGAAGGAACAGAGAAACTTATCGGTAAATATGAGCGGTTGGCTTGTGATTTCTTTTAATTTCTTGTTTTTTCTGTTTCAGGGGAAATGCCCTTGGTGTACAATCCATTCATATCCATTTCTGCGAAGGAGAGGTTTGTTCATGAAAAAGGACATTGGCATCTGCACGCCGCTTTATCCGGCTCCTGCTCTGGTGGTGACGGCCTATGACGGGAAAGGAAAACCTGGAGGGCTCATGGTTGCATGGGGGGGAGTCTGCAATTCGGAACCTCCGTGTGTTTCCGTGGCCGTGGCAAAAACCCGCCATACGCTTGAAGGAATAATGAAAAGAAAGGCATTCTGTGTGAATGTTTCTTCCGAGGAGGTTATGGGCGAGGCTGATTTCTTCGGTCTTGTATCAGGAAGAGACGTGGATAAATTTGAGACTGCCGGACTCACGCCACGAAAAGGAAATTTGGTCGACGCTCCCTTTATCGAAGAGTTCCCGGTTTCTCTGGAATGTGAAGTAGTTCAGTCCATGGACCTGGGGTCGCATTTTCTTTTCGTCGGGAAAGTTGTGAAGACGTGGGCCGGTGAGGAATACCTGGATGAAAAAGGGTACCCGGATCCACTGAAGGTAAAGCCCCTCATTTTTGCCCCGAAATGCGGTACGTATTATGGGCTCGGAAGAGCGGTTGGAAAAGCCTATGGTGAGGGAAAAAAGTTCAGGGGCAAATAATGGATGATGGTCAGTTTGATAAAACGGATCCCGGCTGATTTTAGGCCGGGATCCGTTTTGTTTCCGTGATGGCATGTCGGTTTTAGGACGTCGTTGTTTGGCCGCTTCTCTTTGATAGAAGAAAAAGCACTATGACAAACGCAGTGCTGCCCAACGACACCACAATATTGCCGTGGAGAGCAAGAAGTCCGGCAGCTCCGAATGCGATGCGGTGGAGAGATGAGATCCTGCCCTTTGCAAAGCCTGTAATGGAGAAACCAAGCCCTGACAGCGCGCCAATTCCGCTGATGATCGATATCATGTTGCCGGTCAATGAACTCTTGAGCAGCAGCCCGGGATCATAACAGAAGGCAAAGGGAACAACAAAAGCCAGGATCCCGAGCCTGCATGCTGCAAATCCTGTCCTGTTCGGATTTGAACCTGCTATTGATGCCGCAGCGTAAGCTGCGAGAGCCACTGGAGGAGTTATATTGGATATGATGGCGTAGTAAAAAACGAACATGTGCGCGGCCAAAGGCATGATGCCTATCTTGGCCAGGGCAGGCACACCCAGGGCTGCGCCCAGTATGTAGGCGC
>JAAYJB010000247.1 GCA_012523155.1 Synergistaceae bacterium
GAGAGGCAGCAGGTGCTTCCGGCAAAATGCCTATCGCGTAATTCTGGTCAGGGATGGCGACCCCGGTGGAAACCACCAGTATACCGTTCTTCTCCTCCATGTCCGAGGACGGCAGCCCGCCCCACAGCCTTACCGTGGACTCGAAGTTACTCCGGGCTTTTTTCGTGAAAGTAGAATATTCTTTATTTGTGAAATTCATGTGTCCCCCCGTTTTTTACATTCTGTATGGGATAATTGTACGATGAAAATACAGTGCCTGCACGGGTAAAACTGGCAGTGCCGGCATTCCGGAAGACAAAAGAACAGGGAGGTTATACGAGATGCTCTACCGCTCCATGCCCCGTACAGGGGATAAAATTTCAATTCTCGGATTCGGCTGCATGCGGCTCCCTCTCGACGGCGAGGGAAAGATCGACGAGGCAAGGGCCTCGGCCATGATACGCTCCGCCATCGACAGGGGGGTGAATTACATCGACACCGCATATACCTACCACGGAGGTGAAAGCGAATCGTTCGTGGGGAAAGCTCTGCAGGACGGATACCGGGAGAAGGTGTTCCTAGCCACCAAACTGCCGTCATGGATGGTGGAGACCCCGCCGGACATGGACCGTTTTCTCGACGAACAGCTGTCCAGGCTCCGGACTGACGTGATCGACTATTACCTGCTGCACTCACTGACCGCGGAACGGTGGGAGATCATGAAGCGGAACGGGTTTGCGGAGTTTCTTGACAGGGCTCTTGCAGACGGGCGGATCCGCAGGGCGGGTTTTTCCTTTCATGCACCGCTTCCGTTATTCAAGGAGATCACGGACGCCTACCCCTGGCATTTCTGCCAGATCCAGTACAATTATCTCGACACCCACTACCAGGCCGGGACCGAGGGGCTCAGGTACGCCGCAGGGCGGAACATGGGCGTGATCATCATGGAGCCCCTCCGGGGAGGAAACCTCGCCAGGAACGTTCCCGATCCCATAAAAAAAATATGGGCCGGGTCGCCCAGGCCCATATCACCCGCTGGATGGGCCCTTCGCTGGATTTGGGATCACCCGGAAGTATCCGTCGTTCTCAGCGGCATGACCGTGGAGCAGGATCTCGAGGATAACCTCTCGACGGCGGAGGATGGTGAAGCTGGCTCCCTCACGGCGGCTGAACAGGAGATGATCGGAAGAGCCAGGGAGGAGTACAGGACGAGGATGAAGGTGCTCTGCACGAACTGTCAGTACTGCATGCCGTGCCCGGCGGGAGTGAATATCCCCGAGTGCTTCAACCGGTACAACATGGCCTTCATGTTCGATAACCTTGAGCAGGCCAGACAGACCTATTCTGTATTCCTGAAGCCGGGGGCCCGTGCTGCCGCCTGCGTCAAATGCGGTGCCTGCGAGGAGAAATGCCCCCAGAACCTGAAGATCCGCGACCTCCTGGAGGATGTTACCCGTCTGCTCGATGTGAGCGAATAAACTATACACCGGCCGGGATTTCTGCCCGCCTGCGGGAGAATGACCGGCCGGCACATTTCAAAAAGCAGGTGTTGCAGGAATGAGGCGATATGCTGTACTGACCGGGGAAGGCCCTTTCCGGATCCGCCTTTTGTTCCAGGGTATCCTCACCGGAGTGGCTGCAGGCCTGGCGGTTGTCTGTTACAGGTTTCTCCTTGGTTTTGCCGGGGCATTCTCTTTTCGTGCGCTTTCGGGTTCGGCCGGCATTTCTCTGCCCGGACTCGTCCTCCTGTGGACTGCCGGTGCGCTGCTGATAGGGCTGCTCATGGACTGGGAGCCCATGGCAAAAGCGGGCGGCATACCGCAGGTCAAGGGGGAGATTCTCGGCCAGCTGTCCATGGACTGGCTTCGGGTCATGACAGCAAAGTTTCTGGGAGGCGGTCTTGCAATTGCCCTTGGCTTTTCCCTGGGAAGAGCGGCCCCCGCTGTTCAGATAGGCGCAGCTGCAGGAAAGTGCATGGCAGCCCTTCAGGGAAAGGGGAAGATCGAGGAGCGGCTTTTTCTCTCCAGCGGCGCCTCTGCGGGGCTTTCAGCTGCCTTCAATGCACCCCTCGGAGGTGTTGTCTTCGCGCTGGAGGAAGTTCACAAGAGTTTCTCGCCGCTGATCCTCCTTTCCGCCATGATGGCCTCACTGGCCGCGGATTTTGTATCCAAGTGCTTTTTCGGCCTCTCGCCGGTTTTTCCATTTACTGTCCCCAATACGATACCCCTGAGTCATTACGGCCATCTCATGGTCCTCGGTCTGCTGTGCGGTGCGGGTGGTGCGCTCTTCTGCAGGGTGATCCTTGATGCGCAGAAGTTCTACGACAGGCTTCCGGTCCCGCCGCGGTTTCGAATGCTCCTTCCGGCAGCAGCCGCTCTGTGTATCGGGTCCCTTCTCCCAGCCATCCTCGGAGGCGGGCACGAAATGCTTGAGCAGCTTGCTCACGGAGGCACGTCTCCGGCGGGCATTTTTCTTCTCTTTTCAGGAAAGATGCTGTTTACGGCGCTGTGTTTCGGTTCGGGGGCTCCAGGGGGAATATTTCTCCCCATGCTCGCAGTCGGCGGGGCGCTCGGGGCCTTTTACGGAACTGCGGCGGCCGGACTGTTCGGAACCGATCCTTCCCTTGCCGTGAATTTCCTTGTGGTGGGCATGGCGGGCTTCTTTGCGGCCGTGGTTCATGCACCCATAACCGGCATCGTCCTCATTACCGAGATGACAGGGTCGTTCTCCCATCTTCTGTCCGTTTCAGCTGTGGTCATAACTGCCCACGTGACGGCAGAACTTCTGGGGGCCCGACCCATTTATGATTCGCTCCTGCTGAGAATTCTCAGGCGAAGTAAATCCTTCTGCAGTGCCGGAAAAGTTCTTCTGGAGGGAACGGTCTGCCCTGGGTCTTCCCTTGACGGGATAGCGGTGCGCGATGCACCTTTGCCAAAGGGGTGCCTTCTCGTGAGTATTTCCCGCGCCGCGGAGGAGATACTGCCCAGGGGATCCACGGTCCTGCAGGCGGGTGACCGGGTCATTGCCCTTGCCGACGGGAGCAGGGCCAGGCGCATACAGGAGAAAATGCTCGGACTCACAGGGGTGTGCTCTCCTGAGCCTGAGCAGCGCCTGCGGGAATAAAAGGAGGACGGCTCTACTTCTTTGCGTTGCCGCCGGGTTTTCTGTATCCGTACTGGAGTATGAGGAACGAGATGAAGCCGGTTGACGTATAGGCCACCCCTCCTCTGAACGTCTCGTAGGGAAGGTAATGATAATGGAACTGAATGCAGGCGATGATGATGACGGCACCGTATATGGCTGATTTCAGTGGTGAAAGAGGTTTCCTGAGGATCTTGAACCTCAGGATATAGACGAAAATGGTTCCCAGGACGATAAAGATGACATGATTGATCATGAATGCCCTCCTTGAAAATAGGGTTCCGGAGTCCCTGTGGTTCCGGTGTAAGAAAAATATGCCTGCATCATACCATAGAGGTGCTGTCCTGCCGCAGTCTCACGGTCCCGGTTCCGTAAAAATCTCTGCCCGCCCCTTTTTTTACAGGCCCGACGGCAGGAAGACAAGTGGGCGCTCGGAAAGGCGCACAAAACGGAAGCCTTTTTCCCGAAGGCGGGGAATAGCTTCCCGTATCCCTTCCGCGGTCCATCCTCC
>JAAYJB010000248.1 GCA_012523155.1 Synergistaceae bacterium
TAAGAAGAGAGCTGTCGGTCGGTCAGGTCGGAGAACCTCATGGACGGATAGGGCATGACGTCGCTCATACCGGGTATCGGGAAGGGAAGGTCTCCTCCACCAAAGGTAACGAACCGGGTCCTGAGATTTGAAAGGCCGGGAAATAACGGGAGTGGCCCCTCCTGTATTGCCGCCACGACCATGTTTTCATGCCCTTTTTTTTGCGATTCCCTGAGGACAGCCTGCAGTGTTGTCCCGCTTCCAGTAGAATCCGGACGCTGGCTGAGGAGGTGAAGGATCCTCATTCGCCTCTCCCCTTCCCGGCAATAACTGTATGTATCCTCCTGATGTGGCCGTTTTCTTCGTGTTCAAAACCTGAGCTGTGAAGCAACAGGGCCGCATCTTCCGTACGCCCTGTACGAAGCAGATGCCTGCAGGAAAGGTAGATCAGCTTGCAGCAGTAGGCCCGGAGCGAAGGGACGAGATATTCAGGCACTGCTCCTTCTGAAAGCCTCGCACGGGCAGTTGCCACAAACGGCAGTTCCCGCTCTCGCGGTATGCGCATGCAGAGTCGGTTATCGGCATCTTTCCTGTAGCATGCAGGGCCTGAATGGCTGAACGCTACCGGATACTCCAGTGCGATGCGTCCCCAGAGGTCAAGGTCCTCTCCGAGGTGCACTCCCTCGGCAAAGAGCCCCGCTTCGAGCAATACTTCTTTGGAAGCTCCGGCAGCCGAAGAAAAGACCGGCGGCTTCCCAAGGGCTGCAGCCCGAAAGTAGTCAGGAAGGACGCCTTCCCAGGGCGAACCGGGAAATCCTGAAAATGCAGGCATTCGTCTGTTCCCGTCAGGCAGGATGAACCAGTATGATGTGGCGCAGATCCCTGCATCCGGGAAAGTTTTATGGAGGCGAAGCAGGGTTTCCAGATGACCGGGCTGCCATTCGTCATCCGCGTCGAGAAAAGCAATAAAAGGAGATGCGGCAAACCTGATTCCTGTATTGCGCGCTGAGGAAACGCCGCCGTGGGGCTGACGGATCAGGCGCACCCGGAGGTCAGGAAAAGCAGCAACACTGTCTGGGCCGTCATCCAAGGAGGAGTCGTCCACTACAATGACCTCAATGTCCGGTACGCCCTGGTCAAGTATGGATGAGAGCGCACGGAGGATATAGGGTCCCTTGTTGAAGAGCGGAATGACTACTGTCACTTCGGGCACGATATCCTCTCCTTTCGGCCTGATCCGGGCAGGATAATCGTAGCATAGATTATGGCCGGAAAGAGATTTTCCTTTCCCCCGGTCAAACCATAACGTATTTTTTGACATTCTAATACATAATACGTATAATTCCATTCGTTGTGCTTTTATCACATTCAAACGACGGAGAGAGCAATGATTCTTGATACCCACGTTCATTCAAAAGAGTTTTCCTATGACAGTCTTCTCCCCATTCGTGAAGCCATACTTCGAGGAAAAGCGGCAGGCCTTGACGGATTATGCGTCACCGATCACGAGCATATGGGAATGCGGCGGCTTGCGGATCAACTGACGCGCCGGTACGACTTTCTGGTACTTGTGGGTATGGAATTCCTGACTTTCGAGGGTGACCTTCTGGTATTCGGTCTTGACAGGGTCCCGAATCGAGCGATGCATGCGGATGAACTTGTCTCCCTTGTCAACAGTCAGGGAGGCTGCGCCATAAGCGCACACCCTTTTCGGGACAACGGCAGGGGGATGGGAAATGAGATACGGGGGCTGCATGGCCTGCACGGCCTTGAGTCCGTGAATGGAAGCACCCGACAGCATCACAACGCCATGGCATCGGATCTCGCATTCGAACTGGGATTGGCACGGCTCGGCGGAAGCGACGCACACCTCCCGGAGCGTGTGGGACTCTGTGCGACACGGTTTTCTGAACCCGTAAGAAACGAGAGGGACCTGATATGGGCGGTCCGTTCAGGCCTGGTCGAGCCGGTCGTTCTTGAATACGGTCAGTATCGTACCCTGAAAATGCCTGTGGACCGGGTGCCTGTTATTGATGCCTCGTCACTCCGTGCAGAACAGAAACAACAGTACGTTTCCTGAATGTGCTTTGCTGTATGTCCGCAGTCAGGTGTTCCCATCTTCAGTAAACAGCATAAAATAATTTGGATTGAGTATAATGTTCTCACTCATGTCTCTACAGGAATTTACTTTCAGGGAGGTGTGCTATGAGCGCTGTCTTGTTGCTGGTGGACATTCAGAACGATTATTTTCCGGGAGGCGCGATGGAGCTGAATTTCAGCGAGGAGGCAGGAAAGAGAGCATCGCAGCTTCTTCAGGCCTTCAGGGAGAGGGCTCTGCCGGTGGTTCATGTCCGGCACGTATCCAATCGTCCGGGAGCTACATTTTTTCTTCCCGGCACAAAGGGCGCGGAGATCCATGAGCTGGTCCGCCCTCTTCAGGGTGAACAGGTTTTCGTCAAGCATTTTCCGAACAGTTTCCGGGAAACGCCGCTGAACGGGTACCTTCGAGGGCTGGCCCCCGAGCGGCTGATCATAGCCGGCATGATGACCCACGTGTGCATCGACACTACCGTGAGGGCTGCGGCCGATCTGGGGTTCACGTGTACCCTGGCCGGGGATGCATGTGCTACGCGAGATCTTTCTTTCGACGGAAAGCCCATTCCTGCGGAAATGGTTCAGGCGGCGTTTCTTGCCGCGCTGAACGGTACCTACGCCCAGTTGAAGACTTCAGAGGAGATCTGCACTTCTCTGCTCTCCGTTGACCAGTAAAACATTTGAACGGGAGTTAGGAGGACTCAGCCAATTATACGTATCAGGAGGAGACCATGAAAGTACTATTAGTGAACGGAAGTCCACACAAAAAAGGGTGTACGTATACTGCACTGGAGGAAGTTTCCAAGACGCTGCTGGCTGAAGGCATCGGGACGGAAATCTTCCAGATCGGGACGGGTCCCCTTGCAGGATGCACGGACTGCGGGAACTGCTCGAAAACAGGCCGATGCATTTTCGATGACCGGGTGAACGAATTCCTGGATATGGCCGGCGGTGCAGATGGATTTGTGTTCGGTTCTCCGGTCCATTATGCCTCCGCGGGAGGCTCCATCTGCTCGTTTATGGACCGCGTCTTCTACACAGACTCGCGATCAGGCAAAAGGTCTTTTTACCTGAAGCCCGCAGCAGCAGTGGTATCAGCGAGACGGGCAGGTACCACCTGCGCCCTCGACAGGCTCGTAAAGTATTTCACCATATCAGAGATGCCGGTCATATCGTCCCGCTACTGGAACATGGTCCACGGGAACAGCCCCGAGGAAGTGAAAAAAGACCTGGAAGGCATGCAGATCATGCGGGTGCTTGGAAGAAACATGGCCTGGTTCCTGAAATGCCGTGAGGCCGGAATGAAGGCGGGAGTCCCCTTCCCCGAAAGAGAGGAAAGGGTCTTCACGAACTTTATCAGGTAAGACCGAAGGCAAAGTGCAAAAAACATCTTCTGCAAAATGGAAAGCCTGCCTGCTGATAGTATTGCTCCCTTCTTTTGAATGGTATAGAATAGACGAAAAGTTTTTATGTATTTTTAATAGTATTTGATTTGATCACGATAACCTCCGAGTCACAGGACCTAAAGGAATTACCCCATGGTATGTGACCGTCAGGGTATACCCGGAAACAGGTATGCCTCCCTTTTGGCAAGGAGGATGAACGGAATCTGTGGCGTAAGCCGTCCTCCTTGCATGGAAGGCGGCTTTTTTTATTTGAACCCTGCTTACGGGGAAGGGAGGGATCGGTCCCGGAACGGAGCATATCGATCCCGCGTCAGCGTGACAGTGAAGAGAGTTCCTCAATAATGAAAGTGGGGGCGGCCCTGCCGGACCATTCTGCATTGACCGTGCGCCGGTCCGGTTTTCGCCGCCCCTGCCCCTGCCGACAATTTGGAAGGAGTTGGGAAAAGGATGATTCAGAAAGTCTTTTTTGTCAACGGTGTTGAGCGCAATCTAATTCTTGATGAGGAAAGCACCCTCGCCGAAGTGCTTCGTGAACAGCTTGGTCTCACCGGAACGAAGGTGGGGTGCGGCCAGGGACACTGCGGTTCGTGCGGAGTGATCATCGACGGCAAGTATACCCGTTCCTGCGTGTACAAGATGTCCCGTCTTCCGGAGGGCGCGAAGGTCGTCACGATCGAGGGGATCGGCACACCGGATAAGCTTCATCCCATCCAGAAGGCATGGATCAAGCATGGAGCAGCCCAGTGCGGATTCTGCACGCCCGGGTTCATCGTTTCCACAAAGGCCCTCCTCGACACCAATCCCAATCCAAACCGGGAAGAAGTCCGGGACTGGTTCCAGGCCAACAGGAACGCCTGCAGGTGCACCGGCTACATCCCCATAGTTGATGCGGTCATGGACGCAGCAAAGGTCATGAGGGGAGAGATGAACGAGAAAGATCTGGATTTCGTCCTTCCTGAAGACGGTCGGATCTGGGGAAGCAAGTACCCCCGTCCCACGGCGGTGGCGAAGGTCACGGGAACGATTGACTACGGGGCGGATCTTATCCTGAAGATGCCGAAGCAGACTCTGCACGCAGCCCTCGTTCAGGCGACTGTATCCCACGCCAATATAAAGGGGATCGATACTTCCGAGGCGGAGAAAATGCCCGGAGTCTACAAGATCGTCACCTCAAAGGATATCAAGGGAAGAAACCGGATCACTGGTCTCATCACCTTCCCCACTAACAAGGGAGACGGTTGGGA
>JAAYJB010000249.1 GCA_012523155.1 Synergistaceae bacterium
CATGTCTATGAGGAAGGACAATCGGCCGTCCTGTGTATGGTCGTTGAAGAGTCAGGTTCAACGCCGCGGGCCGCAGGAGCTTCTATGATCGTTTTTCAGAGCGGAAGAACAGAGGGCACCATAGGCGGCGGCATAACAGAACACAGGGTGACCGGAAAAGCGCTCGATATGCTGGAAAAAGGAGCAGGATCCACCCTGTTCAAAGACACGCTGGATGCGGGAGAAGCCACCGAAGAAGGGGCTGCCTGCGGTGGAACGGTAACAGTCTATCTGGAGGTCGTGGGAAGAAGGCGTGAACTCGTTATCTTCGGAGCGGGCCATGTAGGGAAAGCCATAGCACGTGCCGGAGATGCTGCCGGTTTTGCAGTTACGGTATGGGATGAGAGAGCCGAATTTGCGAATCCTGAAAATATACAATGGGGAAAGACCATCTGCTGCCCCCTGGAGGAACTGGACGGAAGAATGCCCGAATTTCACGGCGATACGTATGCTGTCATTGTTACCCGCGGCCATTCACTGGATGCGGAAGTAACACGTCTACTCGAAGGGAAGCGGGCGGCCTATATCGGAATGATAGGGTCCAGGAAGAAAATCGCCTTTGTCAGGGAGCAGCTCTTATCCGGCGGTGTATCTCCCGAGTTTCTGGACGGCATATTTCAGCCTGTGGGAATACCCATCAGGGCGGAGACTCCCGAGGAGATAGCCGTCTCCGTATTGGCCGAAATTATCGCCGTCTCCAGGGGTGCCGATATTGTATCACTCCGAGCTTCTCTTTAATGTTTATGAAAGAAAAACAGAGAAAAAAAGAAATAACTGCTAAAAATATAAATTAATTTCAAACTCAGGATCTTGAGCTGAGGAACAAAACAGGTACAATATAAAGGTCAGTATTGGTTAAATAATGGAAGGCTGGTGGGGATGATGGCCGTCTCATATAAGGATTATTACGAAATACTCGGCGTGAGCCGGACGGCGTCCCAGGACGAGATCCGGAAGGCCTACAGAAAAAAAGCGAAGGAACTTCATCCGGATGTCAATAAACAGGCCGGTTCGGATGAGAAGTACAAGGAAATCAACGAGGCCTACGAAGTGCTGAAAGACCCGGAGAAAAGAAAAAAATACGATACACTCGGCGCCGGCTGGCAGCAGGGGCAGGATTTCACACCTCCTCCGGGATGGAACGGCGGCGATGTCCACGTGGATTTCGGCGATATGGGGGGATTCAGTGATTTCTTCCAGTCCATATTTGGCGGCTTTTCGGGAAGAAGGGCGTCTTCTCCTGTGGATGACATGTTTTTCCGCGGGAACGGAGGATCCGATGAAATGGTCCTTGAATTGTCACTTGAGGATCTGCTGAAGGGCGGCACCAGGACGATTTCATACGAACGGAGCGAGCCGGGGCCCGACGGCCGGATGCATCGGAAGCAAAAAACAGTGAACGTGAATCTTCCCCAGGGAGTGACCGAGGGGTCGCGAATACGGCTCAAGGGTCAGGGAACGCGGGGAGGAGACCTTTTTCTTGTCCTCAAAATCATGCCCCATCCCCGTTTTTCCCTTGAAGGATATGACCTGGCCTCAACCCTGAAGGTAGCACCATGGGAAGCAGCTCTTGGGGCATCGGTTCCTGTTGAGACCATTGAAGGCAGGGTGTCAATGAAACTACCTCCGGGGACTCAGCAGGGAAAGAAGCTTCGGCTCAAGGGAAAGGGTATCCCGAGGCGCAGAGGAGCGGCCAGGGGAGACCTGATAGTTAAGGTTGAAATAGTTATTCCCGAGAAGCTCAACGAGAGAGAGCGGGAACTTTTTGAAGCCCTGGCGGCGGACTCTCATTTCGATCCGCGGGCGTAAGGAGCAGGGGTGCCTGGCCCGGCGATTCCGCCGGGTCTTTTGCTATCGATTCGACTGTTATCCTTGAGGTTGCTGTTTTCCCCCTCGAATCAACCAGCGAGACCGAGTGTGTCCCTTTTTCAAGTATCCAGAAAAGGGGAACCGTTCCTTCCTGTTTCCCTATGAATTTACCCCCCACGAACCAGTAGACGGGAGGAGTCGCTCCTTCTGCTTTCAGGGCGGTCTTCTGGTCTCCTCCGAAAGGAGTGAGGAAGTATTTCGAACCCGGAAGAGGAGAAACAATTGCAACCTCCCTGCCGGTTCTGAACTCAAGCGCCCTTCTCAGGGCATAATCCTCGAGTTCAGCGGGCCAGACGATCTTTACCTCTCCGTCCCTGGATACATGGAGCTGACAGGGGGCAGGAGACGATATACCGGCCAGGGCGTATTCAGTCCTCGTTGAGGGACATACAGGAGACGGAGGAGCTCCGGAAAGTGCGCAGACGGCCCTGGTTTCCACGCCGGGAGGAGGCTCGTACCAACCCGTCTCGGGCAGGCTTCTCAGGATCTCGACGATCACCGGTGCGGCGGCGTGGATTCCGACGAGTTCACCGTGGGGTTTTCCCGAAGGGTCTCCCATCCATATGATGACAGTAAACTTCGGGTTATAAGCTGCAGTCCAGGCATCCCTGTACCCATAGGAAGTCCCTGTCTTGAAAGCGAACCAGCCTTTTTCTCTTTCGATCCTCTTTTCCTGGACCGGGAGAAGCCTTCCGGTATCTTTCAAAATATCCGCTATCAGGAATGCCGCACCTTCGGAGGTGATTCGCCGTTCGGGGAGGTTTTTGTCCCTGAGAAAAACAGGAGACCTCCGAATACCCAGGTTTGCAAGCATGCAGTAGGCTTCCGCCATCTGGAGAAGAGTTACCTCACCTCCTCCGAGGATCAGGGAGTCACCATAGTACCCGGTAGGTTTCGAGAGTGTCCTGAAACCTGCGTTTCTGAGAAGATCGAGAACGAGCTCGGGACCAGCTGCACGGAGGATCCTGACGGCGGGGACGTTGAGGGAATCTGCCAGGGCTGTCCTCAGGGGGACTGGCCCCCTGTAGGTCATGTCGAAATTGCGGGGAGCATTGCCCGAAAAAGCGAGGGGGGTATCTGCCATAAGCGTGGACGGTGTGTGGGTCCCCCGTTCAAAGGCAGCAAGGTAGGCGAATGGCTTCAATGCGGATCCGGGAGACCTCGGACTGCGTGCACAGTCCACCCAGCTTCCGGGAAGTTCTGTGCCGAGCCTTCCATTGCCGCAGTATGCGAGGATAGCTCCCGTTTTGTTTTCCATCACGATCCCCGCCGCGGTAATTTCCGCAGGAAGGGCGGCCAGTGAAGCTGCGAGAGTCCGTTCAAGGAGCTCCTGAACACGGGTATCCAGTGTGGTTTGTATCATTCCGCCTTCCCTGTTTTCATCAAGTATGGATAGGGCAAAATGCCACGCTTTAGATGGAAGGCTTCTTCGTTCCTTTGGCAGGAGTTCCTTCATTGCACGGTGAAACTGCAGGCCTGTTATGATGCCCCTCTCCGCAAGGAGGGAGAGGGTGAAGTCCCTTCTGCCCCGTGACATTTCAGGGTTCCTGTCCGGACGGTACAGGGACGGGCCTTTGAGCATACCCACCAGCAGGGCTGCTTCCGCAAGGGATAGTTCCGCCGCCGACTTTGAGAAGTACATGAGTGCGGCGGCCTGGACCCCCCGTATGTTTCCGCCGAACGGGGCGCGGTTCAAATAAAGTTCGAGGATCCGGTCCTTGGAGAAAACCTTTTCCGCTTTCACTGCCGCCGCGAATTCAATGAGCTTCGTCTGTATGGTTCGGGGCCTCGGGTGGGAAAGACGTATGAGCTGGCTTGTGATAGTGGAGGCACCAGAAACGACCCTGCCGGAACGAATGTTCTGGAGCAAGGCGCGAAAAACCGAAATAAGGTCAATACCCATATGATCCCTGAATCTCCGGTCTTCCACCTCGAC
>JAAYJB010000250.1 GCA_012523155.1 Synergistaceae bacterium
CACTGTTCAAGGAACTGTGCGACAGGAAGGAGATCGTAACTGCCGAAGACCTGGAAGCGATGATCAACACTGAAATCCTTGCAGCGGCAGAGAGCCGGAGGATCGTGCTCAGGAGTTTTCTCGTGCAGGTGGGAAAGGGGCACGGTACTGCCACTGTCACCCTCGAGGATGACGGGAGGGAGGCGACCGATGCCGCAACAGGGAACGGACCCGTGGACGCAGCGTACAGGGCGATACGGCGGATAGTCGGCATGGAGCCCGAGCTGGAGACTTACACCATCAATTCGGTCACCGAGGCTTCCGATGCGATCGGTGAGGCGAGAGTCACCCTGTCCTTCGAAGGACTGAGGGTAACAGGACGTGGAGCAAGCACGGATGTCATAGAAGCAAGCATAAAGGCTTACATTGATGGAATAAACCGCCTTCTCCAGAAGGCGGCAGTGAAAGGAGTGCGTTTGTATGGGAAGAACGTTGGTTAGTGCAATAATAGCGGCCCATTCGTCACAGGAGGCAATGGAGGGGGAGATCTGCCAGGTGAAGGTCGACTTCGCCTTCGCAAACGATATCACCGGGGCCCCGGCAGCGGCATCGTTCCTGGAGATGGGGGCGGAGAAGGTCTTTGACCCGCAGCGGTGTGCCTTTCTCCCCGATCATTTTACGCCCAACAAGGACATCGCATCGGCCGAGCAGACGAAGAACGGCAGAGAGTTCGCAAAAAAGCAGGGTATGCTCTACTGGGAAGTGGGACGTGTGGGAATAGAACACGCTTTTCTGCCTGAGCAGGGATATATTCTTCCCGGGGATATTATTATCGGCGCCGACAGCCACACCTGCACAGGAGGCGCGCTTGGAGCTCTGTCCACAGGCGTGGGCAGTACAGACCTCGCGGCGGTATGGGCTCTCGGCGAGACATGGCTCAAGGTTCCCCCCACGATCCGCGTGGAGTTCAAAGGCAAGCGTCCTTCATGGATAACCGGCAAGGATATGATCCTCTCGCTCATCGGACGGATATCCGTCCAGGGGGCCAGGTATATGGCGCTGGAATTCGGGGGTGAAGGCATAGAAGACCTCCCCATGGACGACCGGTTCACCATCGCAAACATGGCAGTTGAGGCCGGCGCCAAGACGGGACTGTTCGTACCTGACGGGAAAACACTTGAATATGCCCGGTCACGGGCTGCACGGTCTTTCACCCCCCTCTACCCCGACCGGGATGCATCCTACGTGCGGACAGAGATATTCGATTTTGAAGAAATGACTCCGGTAGCGGCTATGCCCCACTCCCCCGACAACGTGAAACCAGTCAGGGAGTGCGGTTCTCCCGAAATTGACCAGGTATTCATCGGTGCATGTACGAACGGACGGCTTCGGGATATCGAAGCCGCGGCAAAGATGATGGAAGGCAAAAAAGTGGCCGACGGCGTCCGCTGCATCGTCATCCCGGCATCCTACGAGGTATACAACGCAGCCATGGACAAGGGATACCTCCGCACGTTTACGGAGGCCGGGGCGGTAGTCTGTACACCGACATGCGGACCCTGCCTGGGAGGACACATGGGGATCCTGGCTGCGGGAGAACGGTGCGTCTCAACCAGCAACCGGAATTTTGTCGGCAGGATGGGCAGCCCGAAGAGTGAACTCATCCTCGCCAGTCCCCTTACAGCAGCGGCAAGCGCAGTGACAGGCAGGCTCACGGACCCAAGGGACGTAGCTTCTGCTGAATTTTTCAATACACTGGAGGGAAAATGACCATGTCGAGCACATTCTCCGGAAAAGCGTGGAAGTACGGCGATCACATCGATACGGACGTGATCATCCCGGCGCGCCACCTCGTGTCGAGCAATGAATCGGAACTCGGAAAACACTGCATGGAGGATATCGACAAGGATTTCGTCCATAAAATGTCCCGGGGAGACATGATCGTAGCCGG
>JAAYJB010000251.1 GCA_012523155.1 Synergistaceae bacterium
AGAGAACAGGCCATACGAGGTAAATCCTCCAAAGCCTTTAAGAAACTGAGTTTTGTCCCATATTCGCTTTTCAAGGTTCTCTTTTTTGCTCCTTGTTTTGCTATTGACTTTTTATAGCTGGTCTTTTGAGTTTTTTTTGCCCTGCTTGGATATTCTTAACGTGGTACAATAGGAAAAACAAAACGGTAGAATATGTACTTTATACATCATAAATAAGGCTTTGTAAAGAACCCTTGAGGCAACTGCACTTGTGATGTTATTTTTTTTGTACAGCCTGAACTGCATTACATTTTTTAATGACCTCGCTACCCCCTCACAGAAAAAACTTCCTTGACAGGTATGACGGGAAAAACCTATACTTCATTAATTAAGGAAAGAATATTTTAGTACGCAACATGTTTATGTGTACTCTGTGGTTTTGTGCCGGGAACGGAGAAACCTGGATTTTTCAGTATTTTTCTTTTTTTTAGGGGGACACGTTATGGGGAAAAAATTCAGGATCCTGTTTGCGCTCATTCTGCTTTTGGGTGTGCCTTTTCAGTCTTCGGCCGAGGTCACTCAGCTTGATGCTTTTCTGCTGATAGTGAAGAACAACAACCCGACGCTGCAGTCATCCTTGAGGAGACTTGAGGCTTTTTACCATACTGTAAGGTCGTCTGTCGCTGTACAGCGTCCTTCGGCGGGACTGCGGGGCAGCACCAGCTGGAACAGTGACAGCGATTCACCAAGAGGGCAGCAGGGGATGTATTCCCTCGGTGCGGCCATTTCCCACCGCTTTGACGTGAGCGGCGTCTACAGGGCGCAGGAACGCCAGCTCCTGCTGCAGTACAACGGTATGGCTGCCGACCACATGGCCCTCGTGAACAACACCCTGGCATCAGCTGAGAGTCTCTACTGGCAGGCCTTTATCGCGAGGGAGAATATTCTGCTCCAGAAAGGTATTCTTTCGCAGCGAAAAGAAGATCTCAGGATAACTGAGGAAAAATACAAACAACAGCTTATACCAAGGCTTGATGTAATTCGGGCACAGGCGAAAGTTGAAGAAGCTGAAAGCCTCGTGGTGGACGCGGAGTCGGTTTACAGGAATACTCTTGCCCAGCTTGCGACCCTTGCAGGAGGTGATGAGATAGTCCCTGCGGAGGAAACGCTCCTTGTTCCCTCCCTTTCGATCGACCCGGAGGTCGAAAAAGCTCTGGGTCTCAGGAACGATGTCCGGTCACTGGAGATTGCCCTCGAAAGGGCAAAGGTAATGAAAAGCCTGGCAGCGAAAGGTATGGCTCCGGTGCTTGAAGGTTCGGTGGGGTACACGTTCCTTACCGATTCTGACAATACCAGCCCTGCGGAAAAAGAATTCCTGTTTTCCCTCAATCTTACAGTACCTGCATACGATGGGGGAAAGACTAAAGAAGACGTAAAGGAAAAGTCCCGTACCATTGATGCAGTAGAGCAAAGCCTTGCGGCACGAAAAAATCTTGTGGAAGAAGATGTCGTCAAGGCCCTTAACCAGTGGGAAAAAGCTGTGGCGCTTGAAAGCAGCAAAAGAAAACAGCTTGCGCGCTCCGACGAGGAACTGCTCATTACCCAGCTCATGTACAAGGAAGGCATGGGGGCACAGATAGATCTTTTGAATGCACAGGTGGATAACCAGAAAGTAAAGACGGAGCATCTCGCGGCCATAAAGGAAATGTATCTTGCGCTCGTCAGCCTCAAACAGGCAATGAGCCAGTACGAGCCCGCTCCAGCAGAATAATGCATCTTCATTCGTAAATAAAAAGGGACGGTGCGGACTGCATCGTCCCAATATTTTTGGCATTGATTTTTCAAAGAAACACCAGTGGGGAGTTCTAAAAAATAAGGGGGAATAGTTTTGTTTTTAAGACCGACACGGATGGAGGTTCGCCTTGACAACATCAAGACGAACTGCAGAGCGATCCATCGGCATGTAATGAACGCCACAGGAAAAGATACGAGGATTTTCGGAGTGATCAAGGCAAATGCCTACAGTCTCGGAGCGATCCCCGTCGCATGGGCGCTCCGGGAAGCGGGAGTACGCTATTTTATTGTCGCAACCGCCGACGAGGCCCTGGAGCTCCGCTCAGGAGGCATAACGTCCCCCGTCCTTGTTCTTGGTGCGTCTCCATATGAAGCTGCTTCCGAATATGTACGCTGCGGAATACGAGCCACGATCACAGACCTGGAAATGGCGGAAGCATTGTCCGCTGCTTCCTGTAAACTGGGGAAAAAAGCGAAGGTCCACATAAAAGTTGATACGGGCATGGGAAGAATCGGTTTCAGCCCGAATGAAACAGCTGAAATTGTTTCCCGTGTCGCTGCACTTCCCGGAGTTGAATGCGAAGGCATTTTTACACATTTTGCGACCTCCGACTGCAGCGATCTCTCCTACACGAAGGAGCAGCATGAACTCTTCCTTGAGGCTCTTGAATCGCTCGGGAAGAAAGGTATTTCCATACCCATTCGCCATTGCTGCAACTCGGGAGCAACTCTTTCTTTTCCCGAATGGGGAATGGAAGGGGTACGGCCGGGTCAGCTCCTTGCGGGAATGTACCCGACAGATGAAGTTCCCCGCAGCATTCCCATACTTCCCGGTTTTTCCTTTAAAACCGCCATATCCGCTCTCCGTTATCTCCCCGGAGGAAGCGGTGTCAGCTATGGGCTTACGTACCATACATCGACGGAGGAAAGGCTTGCAGTACTTCCTGTCGGTTACGCCGACGGGTTCCCGAGAGACCTTTCCAACAAGGGAGAGGTCCTTGTACACGGCGTTCGCTGTCCTGTCGTGGGAAGAATCTGCATGGACCAGTGTATGGTCAATGTTTCAGGGCTTCAGGACGTCAAAGTTGGAGACGAAGCCGTTATCATCGGCCGCCAGGGTGAAGAGGAGATTTCTATTTATGAATACGCGGAAAAACTCGGGACTATCGTAGCTGCAATTGGTGCAATGATAAGTAAAAGAGTTCCCAGGGTTTACCTTGACGGCAGCGAACCCGTGAACGAACAGTAGTTTTGAGACGGATGCCGCCAGACGGATCAATGCGGGTGATATGAGGAGGATTTGAATGCAGGAAAGGTTTTCTTTTCAGACTGAGGCGAAACAGCTTCTTGAGCTGATGATCCACTCGGTGTATTCCAACCGGGATATTTTTCTCAGGGAACTGGTTTCCAACGCATCAGACGCGCTGGACAAGCGACGGATAGAGCTGCTTGCTCACCCGGAATACGAGGAAATGGAACCGGGAAAAAAACTGTCATCTCCCGGCATAAGACTTTCCAGGGGAGATGAGGGAAATATCCTTTTCGTCTCTGATAACGGCGTAGGCATGAACCGTGATGAGTTGACCAGCTATATAGGCACTATCGCACGGTCGGGGACGAAAGAGTTCCTCGCCGCCCTGAAGGAGAGAAAAGAAGCGGCCAGTGCCGAAGCACTCATCGGGCAGTTTGGCGTGGGATTTTATTCCTCCTTCATGGTCGCTGATCGGGTTGATGTGGTAACACGGAGGCTCGGGGATGAAAAAGGCTGGAGGTTTTCCTCCCCCGGTGACGGAACCTACACCATAGAGGAATCAGAGAAGGAAGAACCCGGTACTACGGTCATAGTGTACCTTAAAAAGCCTGATCCGGAAAAGAATGAAAAGGACTACACCGATGAATGGACAATAAGGGACATTATCCGCAAGTACTCCGATTTCATAGCCTACCCTATAGTTATGGCCACAGAAAAGAAAATTGACGGAAATACAGAGGTCGTTGACGAGGTCCTGAACTCGGGAAAGGCTATCTGGAGAAGATCTGAAAAGGACGTATCCGATGAAGAGTATACGGAATTCTACAAGCATATCAGCGGTGACTGGGAACCACCCCTTGGACATGTCACATTTTCTGTAGAAGGAGGCACTGAGTTCCGGGGACTGCTGTTCTTTCCGGCCCGGGCCCCGTTTGACCTTCACTTTGCCCCGAGAAGGGAAGGAGTCAGCCTTTATATAAAAAACGTGTTCATCATGAACGACTGTAAAGGACTGGTTCCATCCTGGCTCCGCTTTATCGCTGGTGTTGTGGATTCTGAGGATCTGCCGCTCAATATATCGAGAGAGATCCTCCAGGATAATCCCCATCTCAGGATCATCAGGAAGAGCCTCATCAGAAGGGTGCTGTCAGCACTGAAGAAAATGATGGGTGAGGACCGTACGAAATACAACGGCTTCTGGAAGGAGTTTGGCTCTGTGATAAAAGAAGGCCTCGTGCCGGCAGAGCTGTCAGAAAAGGGAAACATGGACGGGATCCTTGACGTGTGCCTGTTTCCGTCACTCAACGCCGGTGACGGCTATATTTCTCTCAAGGAATACGTTGACAGCATGAAGGAAGGACAAAAATACATTTATTACCTTACTGGAAGGAAACTTTCTGTTCTCAGATCATCGCCTCTTCTTGAAAGGTGCCGGCGTATGGGCTGGGATGTTCTTCTTCTTGCGGATCCCGTGGACGAAATATTTGCCCCTTCGCTTCCCTCATTCGAGGGAAAGGAGTTCCGCTCCCTGGAGCGTGAGGACGCCCTCGAGGAAGTGGATCTTTCTGCATCGGAAGGGGAAAAGCCTGAAGGTGCGGCCGGTTTTTTAAAGGAAGTGCTCTCTGATTTTGTGAAAGATGTCAGGATCTCATTCCGCCTCACCAATTCTCCCGCATGCCTGGTAAACGACCGCGAAGGCGGATCCTTCGCCATGGAGCAGATCCTGAGGAGCATGGGGCAGGAAGTTCCCCCCATGAAGAGGATCATGGAAATAAATCCTGGACACCCTGTAATAAAAGGGCTGCAGCGTCTCCTTGATTCAGGGGAGGATATGGGGAGCATGAAGGAGTATGCTTTTCTGCTTCATGATCAGTGTATCCTCGCCGAGGGGGGACATATTGAAGATCCGTCTCTCCTCGCAAACAGGATAGCTGTAATGCTGTCCAGGATGCTGGAAGCTGAAAAGGGCCCAGAGAGTACCGGCTTATGAACCCTTCAACCGTTGCCAGGCTGAAGGCGCTCATCGCAGTTATTGCCTGGGGGGGATCTCTTCCGGCGATCAAGGTCGCGGTCTCCGAGGTGTCGTTCACGACGCTCATCTGGCTCAGGTTTGGAAGCGGAGTGTTGGCGCTCGCTCTTTTTCTCGCCTTCAGAAAAAGACTCTCTCTTCTTTCCTGGAGGGAGGCGGGGATTTTCGCCGCCCTTGGTTTTCTCGGAGTCTTCTTTCATAATGCCATCCAGGCCATGGCACTCAGGTCTGTATCTGCCGGAATGTCAGGGCTGATAGTTGCTGCCAATCCTGTCGCGATCGCTTTCTTCGGATCCCTGATCCTCAACGAGCAGCTGGACAGGCGCAAAAAGGCGGGCATTCTTATCGCGGCATTCGGAGTGCTTGTGATAATCTCCAGGGGTGATCCGGGTTTTTTCTTCAACCGTTCCTATAGTCCCGGAGAGATGCTTATGGTGGTGAGCGTTTTTTCCTGGGGACTGTTTTCCGTATTTTCCAGGAAAGCACTGCAAAAAACCTCCCCAGGGCTGGGCATGCTCTACGCTCTTTCCTTCGGCTGGTTATATGCTTCGATTCCTTTTCTTTTTTCGGGGGGGATAGGAGAAATAGCGGGAATATCAGCCACGGGATGGGGAAACATCCTTCTCCTGGGAGTTTTTTGCTCCGCCCTGGCTTACCTTTTCTGGTACGACGCACTGAAAGAACTACAGGCCTCTGAAGTCGGCGTTTTTCTCTACGTAAATCCGGTTGTTGCCGTTCTCATTTCCGCGTTGTTCCTCGGCGAATCAATCAGTGTATCAATGGTAGCAGGCGGGATCCTCGTATTTCTGGGTGTATGGTTTGTCAACTCGGGGAAAAAATAAAACCTGCAGTATGGATTCCGGATTTTTATACAAAGGAGCGAGAACAGAAAAATGAAAATAATTTCTTCCGCCAGTTGCTTTGATGACATATCCGTGGGAGGAGCAACAGCTGTTTATGTGCTTTCCGGCGAAACGATCCCTGAAGGTTTTCCGGAGGGAACCGCAAGGGAAATGGCCGATGGGCTGATGAACGACAGATCCTTCCAGGGAAAAAAAGGCAGGATCGTGCGAATCCCCATGGCTGCACCCGCTTTTACATCTCTCTACCTGGTGGGCCTGGGGGATCGTGCTTCCTACACAGAGGATAATGTTCGTTCGCGAACTGCCGAGCTGGTTCGACGATGCCGAGCAGACGGCGTATCCAAAATCTCAGTACTTCTTCCGGAGACGCCCTGTGAATCAATGAGCTGTGCTGCAGCGGAGGGAGCGGAACTCGGGAGCTATATCTTCGGCAAGTACAAAACGGTCAGGGATGAGGACAGGCTCCCTGAACCGGAGGAACTTATCCTTACCGGCGGTGTTGAATCCGGGCTTTCACTGGGGAAAATGCTTGCATGTGCGCAGAATATGGCCCGTGACATTGCAAACGAGCCCGGAAACAAAATAAACCCGGTCACCTTTGCAGGGCTTGCGGAACAGGAAGGAAGAGACTTCAGTCTCGAAACGCACATCTGGGACGAGGATAAGATTCTCGGGGAAGGAATGGAAGGGCTGTATTCCGTGGGAAAGGGCTCGGAAACTCCGCCCAGGTTTGTACACCTTGCATGGAAACCCGAAGGATCGAATCACCGAAAGGTGGTATTTGTCGGAAAGGGAATCACTTTTGACAGCGGAGGGCTGAACCTGAAACCCGGAGATTTTATTAGAACCATGAAAGGTGATAAGTCCGGGGCGTGCAATGTTCTTGCCGTTCTGAGGGCTGCCGCGAAGTTCAAGCTTCCGGTCGAAGTGCATGGAATAATCGCCCTGGCTGAAAACATGCCCGGTGGAAATGCCTTCCGGCCTGACGATATACTGAAGATGAGGAACGGGAAAACCGTGGAAATAGACAACACGGATGCGGAAGGACGGCTCGTTCTCGCCGATGCGCTTTGCTACGCCTCTGAACTCAAGCCGGATGCCATAATTGACATGGCAACCCTTACGGGTGCGTGTGTCGTAGCACTGGGCACGAGTATGGCCGGTCTGTTCACACCTGACGAGGAGCTTGCTGAGGCGTTGAGCCGGGCATCAGCCAGAAGCGGTGAAAGGGTCTGGCGTTTGCCTCATGACGACGAGAGAATTGCAGAGTCCATGAAATCTGCCGCCGCAGACCTTGTAAACTGCGGCAACCGTTACGGTGGAGCGATTTACGCTGCGCGTTTCCTCAGGGAGTTTGTAGATGAGGGGATCCCATGGGCGCATCTCGATATCGCCGGCGTCGATTTTTACAAGGATGAGTTCTCGGTATACGGGAAAGGGGCAAGCGGTTTCGGCGTCCGGACCTGCCTTCAATATCTACTGTCTCTGGCCTGAAAAAGCTGATCGGACAGGGAAGAGTTCTTCTTCTCTTTCCGATCATTTCCCTACGCAAAACTGGCTGAAAATATAATCAAGAAGTGAATCGTCGCTTGAGATCCCAATAAGCTTTTCCATGGAGGCCCGTGCATCCCCGATGCATGTTCCCGCCAGATCCTGGCTCATACCGGAGGAAAGTGCCTCTGATGCATCCCTGAGGCTTACTATGGCAGACCTGATTTCCTCCACCTGCCTGGCGGACGCGTTCAGCCCTGAATCAAGGGTCCCTCCGCCTGCTATGGCTGAAACCACCGCATCCTTGAGCCCTTCAATCCCCGTCCCGTTTTTTGCCGATATCGAAAGGATCGCGCTTTCCGGAAGGAGTTCCGCTATGATTTCCTCAGTGGTCCTGCCTTCTCCGGTTTTGCCGGGGGGAAGGTCTGATTTATTTACGGCTACCACGTGCACAAGGTTCTGGATCCGGTCCGCCATCTCCCTATCGAAGGGGGTAGGGGGTGTGCTTCCGTCGGCGACCCATATCCTCACGTCTGCGTTTTGGAAGGCGTCTTCTGCACGGGAGATGCCTATGGCTTCCACCTCGTCCGTCGGAATTCCAAGTCCTGCAGTGTCCACAAGGCGTATAGGGATCCCGCGGTAGGTAAGCACTTCCTCAATGAGATCCCGTGTTGTTCCGGGTATTGCAGTCACAATGGCACGTGCTTCTTTCAGAAGGGAATTTAAAAGAGATGATTTGCCAACGTTGGGACGCCCCACGATAGCCACACGAATCCCTTCCCTGAGCAGCAATCCTGTTGAGCATCTGTCGAGAAGGTCTTCCAAGCTCTGGCGCAACGCCTGAAGTGCGTGGTCCAGCTCTTCGTCCTCAAGAAATGGGGTTTCTTCCTCCGGGAAATCCAGACCCACTTCCATTTTGGCCGAAAGTGCGAGGAGTTCGTCGTAAATATCCCTCGCGAATGAAGCAAGTTCTCCCCTGAGAGTCCGTGCCGCCGCTCTGAGAGCTTCTTCACTCCTCGAACGTATTATACCGAGAACCGCTTCTGCCTGGGTAAGATCAATGCGGCCTGACAGGAATGCCCGTTTTGTGAACTCGCCAGGCTCAGCATGCCGTGCCCCCCCGCAGATCATGAGCTCGAGGCATTTCCTGGCGACGAGGGTGCCGCCGTGTGTATGGATCTCGACAACTTCTTCGCCGGTGTAGCTCCTGGGTGGAGCGAATCTGACCACGAGCACCTGGTCTATGACATCACCTTTCTCATCGAGGAGATAGGTGTTTTTCATAAAGCGCGGGGGGATGTCAGACAGAGGTCCCGGGAGTGTGAGAAGACTTTCGGCTACAGCAGACGCGGCAGGCCCTGAAAGCCTGACGATCGCAATGCCCGCCTCACCCCAGGCGGTGGCAATGGCTGCTATGGTATCCTCAGCTACCGGAGGTTTATTCTGCAGGGCCATTTTTCTCTCCTCTCCTTCGGTCAGGATGCTTTGATCCTAACGGTATATTACAATAAAACTGCCTTTACAGGTGAGAAAAAGAGCTGCCCTTCCGAAAAAGAAGGGCAGCTCTTTGGAAAACATTTTTTCGGTCTGTCAGTGAACAGCGGGAAGGGCCAGTTCTGTTACGGCCTCGGCGAGCCGCTTCACTCCCTCTTCGATCGTCTCCGGCGAGGGGAATGTGTAGCAGAGGCGGGCGTTGTGAATGCCTGAACCCTGGGTGGGGCAGAAGGGGTCGCCGGGTACGAAAGCGACTTTTTTATCAATGGCCTTTTTGAACAGGTCGTTTGTGTTAACGTTGGGAAACTTAAGCCAGTAGAAGAAACCACCTTGAGGCTTCACCCATGTTATTCCAAGAGGGGAAAGGTGCTTTTCGAAACTTTTTTCCATGGCGTCCCTCTTGATCCTGTAGTTGTCTATGATCACGGGAAGATGCCTGTCAAGATGACCGTTAACGCAATATTCAGCCACCAGCGCCTGGGTTATGGTGCTGGAGCAGAGGTCGGTCCCTTGTTTGAACACCGTAAGGTTTCGTATGATCTCTTTCGGGCCGGTCACCCATCCTACGCGGGTCCCCGGGGAGAGGATCTTGGAAAATGAGCCGGCGTAAATAACGCCGCCTTCGTCGTGGAAAGAAAAAATGGAGGGTAGGTGTTCTCCCTCGTAGCGAACATATCCGTAGGGGTCATCCTCAAAGATAGGAATGTTGTATTTTTTTGAGATTTCAACGAGCATTTTGCGCCGATCCACCGACATGGTGGATCCGCCGGGATTGTGGAAGTTCACGATGGTGTAAATGAACTTGATCTTCTTTCCCTCGGAACGCGCCTTCTCGATGATGCCCGGCAGGAGTTCGACCTGCATTCCGTCAGGATCCGTGGGAACCCCGAGGAAACTGCCCCCATGATTGAAAAAGACCGTGAGAGCCGCAAGGTAGGAAGGATCTTCGGTAATTATGTAATCCCCTTTGTCGATCATGGACCATGCAAAGAGATCAAGGGCCTGCTGCGATCCGGTTGTGATGAGCATTTCATCCGGCCCGACCTTGCGACCCATGCGCGGTGCCGTCCATGAAGCGAGAAATTCCTTGAGAGGAGGGTATCCTTCGGTAGTTCCATACTGGAGAAGATCCTTCCCCTGGTCTTTGAGGATGTGAACACCCTCGTAGAACTGGTCCACCGGAAATACCTCGGGAGCAGGCATGCCTCCCGCAAAGGAGATCATTCCGGGCTGCTTGATCACCGCCAACATCTCCCGAATAGGAGAGGGCCGGTTGTTCTTCGCTATGAAACTGAAGTTGTCCTGCCAAATCCCGCTCATTTCTTCGCCTCCCTTGATTTGTTCACGTTTTTACTAATAATTAGCATTTTACGCCATAGAAACAAAAAAATCTACAATACACATACATTATAGCACGAATATGGGGGAACGAGTTAAAACGTTCCCCCATGGTTCAATATTTCGAGGCCCTGGAGCATAGGGTGCTACTCCGAATTTTCGGACCTGGAATACCGGATGACTGCAAGAAGTGCTCCTGATGGGGAAATAATGTCCGATTCCAGGCGGGGCACAAAGTCGCAGGGTTTGTCATCTTCCGGTTCGACACGGATCATGCAGTTACCCAATACCCCTTTCAGGGCAATATTTCCCTTCGTCAATACATAGACCCAACGATCATCAAAACAGACCGGGGACCTGTACAGGCCCCCGGGTCAGTATATGTGCCGAATTCAGCTGCTTGTTCTATTTTTTTCGAGGTTCTATCGCTGATGCGTTGTTTCTCAGGCGAAGAAGGCGCCTGTCAGTGGGAGGGTGGGAGTTGAAGCCGTTCGGCGATGTTTTGTAGCCGGCTGATTTCATTTTCTCCATGGCGTTGACAAGTCCCCAAGGGCTGTATCCTGCCGCCGATGAAACCCGAATTCCGTAGTCGTCTGCTTCCACTTCCTGTTCTCTGCTGAAACCTGATTCAGCAAGAGCAATTCCGACACCCCCCGCGATCTCACCTGCAACGTTTCCGTCAAGGGCACTGAAGAGAAGACCCCATAAAAGATTTCTGCCGACTGAGCTTTTGTAGTGCCCCAACTGGATGTGTCCCGCTTCATGGGCCATGATCCCCGCAATTTCATCCTCGCGGTCAAGTATGGCCATAAGTCCTGAAGTAACATGAACCGAGTGGTTGCCCGGGGAAAACTTTACCCAGGCATTGGGCTCCTTTTTATTCTCAAAATTGACAGGCTTATATTCTATTCCTGCCTGCGCTGACACGCGCTTCCATGCCCGGGTCACCGTGTCCCTGTCGATTGCCGCTTCAGAAATGTCTCCGGCGGCAGCCAGGAATAGGAAAAGGGGCAAAAGAATGGACAATACTTTTCTCATTTTCCGTTCCTCCTTTTTTGAGGGAAGAAAAGCTTATTTCAACTGTACAATTAATTGTTCCTCAATCCTTCTCTGCAGAAAAGGGGAAAATTACGTATAATAGCCGTTATTGCAGGAGGTGGTGAAATAATGCTCATTTGTACTGTTTGCGGAAAAGAAAACGACGAAAGAAATCTCCCCTGGAGGTGCGGCTGCGGGGGACCGCTGTCTCCTGTTTTTGAAGGGGCGGAGCCGATGAACAGGCACAGGGTGAACCCTTCGGAACAGGGGATGTGGAGATACGCCACTTCTCTTCCTCCCGGTCCTGCATTCAAAAGAATCACCATGGGGGAAGGCTGGACTCCACTGGTGAGGCAGGATTGGGGAGAAACCGAAATTTTTCTGAAACTGGATTATACCTGTCCCACGGGATCCTACAAAGACAGGGGAATGGCATACCTGGTAAGTATCATTCACAGCCTGGGAGTCCGCGAAGTGATAGAGGACTCATCGGGGAATGCAGGTGCATCAATGGCGGCCTACAGCGCCAGGGCCGGGATAAAGTGCCGCGTGTTTGTCCCCGAATATACGTCAGCCGGGAAATGTGTTCAGATCACATCATCAGGGGCAGAACTTGTGAGGATACCGGGGACTCGTGAGGATACCACGAGGGCTGCCGAAAAGGCAGCGGAATCAACATATTATGCAAGCCATAACTGGAGTCCGTGGTTCGCTCACGGCGTGAAAACCTTCGCCTTCGAGATTTGGGAGCAGCTTGGTTTTGAGGCGCCGGACGCGCTCCTGCTCCCTGCGGGACAGGGGAGCCTTGTGATAGGTTGTTACCTTGCATTCAGTGAACTCCTGGAGAGCGGTGAAATACAACAACTTCCTAAACTCTATGCTCTTCAGCCTGAAAATTGCGCTCCCCTCGTAAAGGCTTTCGAAAAAGATTCTCCATGTCCGGAAAAGATACTCAAGAAAGAGACTATAGCCGAGGGCATAAGCTCTGCTGAGCCGGTCAGGGGAAGGGAAGTACTGAAAGCTGTACGGGAAAGCGGGGGAGCGGTCCTTTCTTTTTCGGAACAGGAGATCTGGGACGGTTTTCTGAAACTGTGCCGATTGGGGTATTACGTGGAACCTACAAGTGCAATCGCTGCCGCAGCTGCAGACAGGCTTTTCCGTACAGGGACACTCCGTTCGGGCACGAAAACTGCTGCGATTCTTACGGGCTCAGGGCTCAAGGCCGGGGATAAAATCCTGTCGCTGTTGTCTGATCCTCCCCGGGGAAAATAACCGCGAATGGGAGTGAACGTAGTCCAGGATTGAGGGTTTTTACCGGGTCATCCATCCAGTTTTCCCGGTATAATGCCTGAAATGGGAAAGGAGGGATGAGGGTGCGAAAACAGGGTATGTTTTTTCTTCTCATCATATTATCTTCGTTTTTAGTTTTTTTAGCTTCCGCTCCTGCTTCGGCTCGGACAATGGAGGATCTTTTCACTGCGAGAGACTGGAAAGGTGTGGATCAATTACTGGCGGAGAAGGGCGATTCACTATCTCCGAGGGAGCAGTCTATGGCCGCCAATGCTCTGTGGTTCCGTTCAAGATGGGCTGACGCGCTGGTGCTGCTGAAAAAAAGTGCCCCTCACTGGCCGTCCGCTGTCAGGCCTTATGGCACGCTCATGACTATCCTTGCCCTTGAGCGCACAGGAGAAAAGGACGGTGCAAGAAAGACCGCAGCTGAATTTCTTTCGTCAGCCCCAAAAGACATAGGGTACTACGTGGCCTATGCGCTTTACCGTCTTACCGACGAGAAAGATATCGAAGGACGAAAAAAATATCTGAGAAAAATGTACAGTCTCGCGGAAAATACATCTCAGCAGTCGACCGCCCTTTCATTTCTCCTGAAGCTTCCCGGCGATAAAACGGCGTACGCCCTTAATCTCCTGAACATCCATCCCAGGAACAGTGCGGCTCTCCGGGAGCTTGAATCCCTCAAGAAACCCTGGAAAGCGGATGTAAGCTTTGCGGTAGGCTATGCCGCGTACCTAAGGGGGCAGTACTCGAAAGCCGTGCCGCTGCTCAAGGCTGTCCCCCTTGACTCGAGGAACGGAAGAAAGGCAAGATATTACAGGGCCTACTCTCTCTACAGCCTGAAAAAGTACGGCCAAGCACTTGAACTCTGGAGCTATCTCGCAAGAAACGGCACCTCCTATGCCGAGTCGTCCATACGGCGAATTTCAATTCTAGCCGACCGTGCTCAAAAGGATAGGGCTCTGAGAGTTCTGAGGGAAGTGGCCAGGGACAGGAAAGAAAGCGCTGTCAAGGCTCGCGCGTATTATTCCCTGTCAACCCACGCTTCGGGAAAAGAGCAGAGGGAGTACGAGGAAAAGGTCATTGCCCTTGCCCCGGACTCTTCCTACACTGTAAGGATACTCTGGAACAGGGGATGGGCACGCTGGAAGAACAATGATATCGCGGGCGCGATAAGAGAATGGGAGAGGAGCGTTTCACCGGCTATGGACAGTTCCTGGCGGCCAAGGGTCCTCTACTGGATCGCAAAGGGATATGGCAGGCTGAACGTTCCGGAAAAAAGGGAGGCGGCCATTCAGTCCATCCGGAAGCATTATCCGCTTTCAATTTATGCTTTCCTCAGCGGAGGCGAAAAACTTGATATTGTTCCCGCTGTGCCGCCTGCTTTTGCATCCGGAACTCCTTCAGAGCTTGAAAAGTGGGGGTTTATTATATACGCACGGCGTAACCTTGCTGCAGGAGGGAATACGAAGTCTCTCTTCAAGGCAGCGCTTCTGGCAGAATGGTCGGAGGATCATATTGCCGCTTACTCAGCCGCACGAAGACTGACTTCCGAGATAAGCCGGGGACCGTCTTTTTTCAGGAAAGGCCTGGAGTTCATTTATCCCCGCCCGTTTTTGAAAGAAGTACGAAGTGCGGCTGAACGATTCAACATAGAAGAAAATCTTGTCTGGGCCATAATGCGGCAGGAAAGCGCCTTCGACCAAAACGCCACGAGCTGGGTCGGAGCTTCAGGCCTGATGCAGCTTATGCCCGGGACTGCCAAGGCGGAAGCCAAGGCACTCAAGATGAAAAAATACAACATTTACGATCCCGGTGACAATATAATCCTGGGTACATCCCACATTGCGCGGCTTTTAAAATCATTCGGCAGCACGGAGCTGGCTGTGGCGGCCTATAACGCGGGAGGGGGAAACGCAAGAAGATGGCTTGCGGGAAGGAAAAATCCTCCTCCCCTTGACGAATGGATCGAGATGGTACGGTTCGAAGAAACAAACGGTTATGTCCAGAAAGTCATGGCCAACCTTCATGTATACAGGGAACTGTACGGCACGCCCGGAAAAAATGAAGGAGGACCTTCTTCTGCCGGAACGATTTCTGAAGACGAGGATATTCCGATCAGGGAAGATGAACCGGATCCTGAAGAAGGGAACGACGATGCCCCCTTTATTCCTGACGACGGAGGAAAATAAAAAACGGGCGGCTTCTGCTGAGAAGCCGCCCGTTCATTATCCCGGTCCGAGCTATTTCCCGGCTTCCCCAAGACGGTAAGAAGCAGGCAGTTCCTTCAGTTCTTTCATTGCCGATTCAAAGTGTCCCCATTCCAGCAAAAATTCGCCGTCTCCCCCTGTTTTCAGGTGCTGCCTTACCGCAAGCATTGACGCTTTTCTGCATACAAAAGCGATCTCACCACCCGTACGGCCGTCAGTGAGCCGTGCAAGGGTTTCCAGCCTGACCTCCGCAGAAAGAGGTTTCTTCCGGAGATGGATCTCGAATATTTTCTCTCGGGCTGCTGCATCAGGCCTGGGAAGTTCAAGGATGAGATCGAACCTGCCGCTTGAAAGAAGCGACGGGTCAACGAGATCAAGACGGTTCGTCGTCGCAAGGATCACAACACCTTTCAGCTCCTCAATACCACTCATTTCCGCCAGGAACTGGCTTATCACCCTTTCGGTGAAACCTGCACCTGTTCCCGTATCCTTCCCCCGCACCGGAACAAGAGATTCGATCTCGTCGAAGTAGAGGATAGAAGGGGAGGCCTGCTTTGCCGTTCTGAAGACGTCACGTATGGCACGTTCACTTTCCCCGACGTACTTCGACATGAGCGAAGGCCCTTTTACGGAGATGAAATTGACTCCGCTTTCTTTTGCAAGTGCCTTTGCGAGGAGTGTCTTCCCAGTGCCCGATACTCCGTGGAGCATTATGCCCCTGGGAGGGGTTATGTCGAATCTTTCGAAGATATCACCGTGCTGCAGCGGCCACTGAACAGCGTCCCTCAGCTCTTCCTTTATGTTCTCAAGCCCTCCGATATCTCTCCACGAGACATCGGGAACTTCAACGAACACCTCCCGTATTGCCGAGGGTTCAACCTCTTTGAATGCCTCAAGGAAATGATCCATCCTCACATCCATGTCGAGCAGCCTGTCGTACGGTATTTCTTCCATCTCCATGTCGATTTCGGGTAGCAGTTCACGAAGGCTCGACATTGCAGCTTCCTTTGCTAGGGCCTCCAGGTCCGCTCCCACGTACCCGTGGGTCATCTCGGCGATCTTCTTCAGGTCTACATCCGCGGCAAGGGGCATGCCCCTGGTGTGAATGGTAAGTATCTCGTGGCGTCCCTTACGGTCCGGAATGGGTATTGAGATCTCCCTGTCGAACCGTCCAGGTCTCCGGAGAGCGGGGTCCAGAGTGTTGGGGATGTTCGTGGCCCCGATGACCACGATCTGACCCCTGGACTCAAGACCGTCCATGAGTGCGAGAAGCTGGGCAACGACCCTTCGTTCCACCTGTTTTTCTCCCCCCATGTCCTCGCGCTTGGGGGCAATGGCGTCGATTTCGTCAATAAAGATAATGGAGGGGGCATGGGCCTGTGCATCCTCGAATACGTTCCGCAGCCGCTCTTCGCTTTCCCCGTAGAATTTGCCTATGACCTCGGGGCCGGAGATGTGAGTGAAATACACGTCGGTTTCAGCGGCTACCGCCCTGGCGATAACTGTTTTCCCGGTCCCCGGAGGGCCGTAAAGGAGAACGCCTTTCGGGGGCTGGACACCAAGCCTGTCGAAGACCTGGGGAAAACGGAGAGGCAGTTCGATCATCTCACGGATCCTCTGGATCTGGGGTCCGAGACCACCGATGTCCTCGTAAGAGACCTTTGCTTTTTTCTCTCCCTCAGGTTGTTTTTCAACATTGACATAGGTCGATTTGCTGATTATGACCGTTCCGTCCGGAGTGGTGTCCATCACCCTGAAATCACATATCCTGGTTCCGAACAGGTTTGTCCGCAGCCGGTCATCTTTTCTGACAGGCATCCCTTCGAGTAATGACCGTATATAGACTGCGTCGCGCTCTTTTTCAAGGAGAGCGGTGGACGTAAGCGGACGAAGGGTGATGCTCCCCGCAAAGTGGTGATCGGCCTTCCTGACCGCGACACGGTCGTCGATACCCACCTGGGCGTTGTCGCGTATGATACCGTCTATCTGCAGAAAACCTCTGCCGCCGCCCTCAGCAAGGCTTGAATCGCAGGAGAGCAGCCGGGCAGCGGTAATACTTTTGCCCTCGACCTCAATGATCTGCCCTTCCGAAATACCGAGTTCATTCATATCTGCCGGGGCCATTCGTGCAATGCAGCGCCCCACATCCTTGGGCATTGCTTCTTTTACTTTAAACATGGGAAAACCTCTTTTCCGTGGTGTTAAAAATCCGGGAATTCCTGAGCCACGGGTATGCTACCATAAAAAAGCCCCTTCCGACAAAGGGAAGGGGCACAGTGGTCAGAAAAGGCTGTCAGCGGGCAACCGCGGGCTCAATACGGCCGGGATAGGCTTCAAGCCCAACCTTCAGGATATTCATGGCCTTCAAGAGGTCTTCGTTTTTCAGCACGTAAGCAAGCCTGAATTCCTGCTTCCCAAGCCCCGGAGTGGCGTAGAAACCTTCTCCTCCGGCAGCCATGAGGGTTTCTCCGTTCACGTCGAAATTCTGGAGCATCCAGATAATAAACTTCTCCGCGTCGTCAACAGGGAGCTTCACCATGACATAAAATGCCCCCTTCGGTTCAGCGCAGATCACGCCTGGCATTTCCTGGAGGGCCTTGTAAAGCGTGTTTCTCCTGGACTGGTACTCCTTGTTCACTTCTTCAAGGTAGGATTTCGGCGTACTGTACAGTGCTGTTGCACCAACCTGCTCAAGGGTGGGAACACAGAGACGGCCTTGGGCGAGTTTCAGAACCTGTGCCATGAAATCCCTGTTTCTGCATCCGATGCAGCCTATGCGTGCGCCGCATGCACTGTAGCGCTTTGAGACCGAGTCCACGATGATCACGCGGTCTGCAATATCGGGAAGGTGGCCGAAACTTGTGTATTTAAGCCCGTCGTAGACGAATTCCCTGTAGACTTCGTCGGCCACTATATAGAGATCATGCTTCAGTGCCAGAGCTGCGAGCATGTCCATCTCTTCCCTGGTGTAAATCGTGCCTGTCGGGTTCCCCGGGTTTGCGACAAGTATGCCCTTTGTCTTTGGGGTGATGAGCGATTCGATCTCTTCTCTGGGCGGAAGGTGGAACCCTTCTTCTGCCTTGGTTGTTATGGGCTGGACTTTCACGTTCACTGCGCCTGAAAAGGCGTTATAATTGGCGTAGAATGGTTCAGGGATAAGAACTTCGTCGCCCGGATCACACATAGCCATGAAGGCGAACATGAGTGCTTCACTGCCGCCGTTTGTTACGATAAGGTCTTCTCTCTCCAGGGGAATGTCGAAGTTTTTGTAGTAGGCGCTCATGGCGTCGCGGAGGTCATTGTTTCCCTGGGAGGTTGCGTATGCGATCACTTCCTGGGAGAATCCCCTGATAGCTTCAAGAAAGGAAGGCGGTGTCTTGATATCAGGCTGACCTATGTTGAGGGGATAGATCTTTTTGCCCTTTGCCCGTGCTTCCTCGGCGTAGGGCAGCAACCGACGGACGGGCGACGACTGGAGCGCGCGGACTCTTTCGGAAAACTTCACCTGTATTACCCCCTTGTCAAAAATGGATGGACCTTTGATGAAAATGATATCATAAAATCCAATGGTTTTTGCAGAAAAAAACGAGTACTCCCTACAAATTTTTTAAAAAATTTCTTCCCGGAGGTGGATCGCTCTTATGAAAAGAATGGAACTTCTGCAGCGGCTTTCCCATGACAACGGCAAAAAAATGATTTTGCTCGTAATGGACGGAATAGGCGGCCTGCCGGGGCCGAACGGAAAGACTGAACTTGAGGCGGCTTTCACGCCCAACCTTGACGCTCTTGCAGCGAAAAGCGAACTCGGGCTTCTCGATATGGTGGATATAGGAATTACTCCGGGGAGCGGACCAGGTCACCTGTCGCTTTTCGGTTATGATCCCCTTGAGTTCTCCATAGGAAGGGGAATACTCGAGGCCATGGGCGTCGGAGCCCTTGTAGGTCCCGGAAATGTATGTGCAAGGGGCAATTTTTGCACCCGGTCGGAGGGTGATATCATTCTTGACAGAAGGGCCGGACGCATTGCCACCGAAAAAAGCGCTCTGGTGGTACAGAAACTCGCAAAAGCCATTCAGGAGATCGATGATGTAAGGGTCACGTTTTACCCCGGAAAGGAGCACAGGTTCGTGGCGGTCTTTTCCGGAGCCGGCCTTACGGAGAATGTTGCCGACGCGGATCCTCAGCAGGAAGGAGCCCCGATGCGCTGGGCAGTCCCGCTTTCCGCGGACGGGGAAAAAATGGCGGAGGTCGCAAATAAATTCATAAGAAGAGTGAGCGAGGTACTGGAGGGTGAATCCCCTGCAAATGGATGCCTTCTAAGGGGATTTTCCTCGGCTCCCGATATTCCTCTTATGCCGGACGTCTACAAAATGAAGCCTGTTGCGGTTGCCACCTACCCTATGTACAAGGGGCTGGCAAAACTCGTCGGCATGACGGTCGTAAATGCCGGGGAAACCCTGGAGGCGCTTTTCGATACCGTCGGCAAACTCTGGAATGATTATGATTATTTTTACGTTCACGTAAAGTATACCGACAGCAGGGGAGAGGACGGAGACTTCGAGGGCAAACGAAAGGTCGTGGAAACCGTCGACGGTATCCTTCCGAAACTGCTTGCCCTGTCGCCGGACGTCCTTGCCGTGACGGGAGACCATAGCACGCCGAGCGTTATGAGCGCACACTCGTGGCATCCCGTACCCTTCATGCTGTTCAGCCCATTCGCCAGGACAGGCGATTCGAAAGCATTCAGCGAGAGGGAATGCCGGGTAGGTGCTTCCGGAAGGATAGAGGGAAAAAAGCTTCTCGGACTTATGCTTGCACACGCCGGACGGCTTGAAAAATACGGCGCGTAGCAATGAGATATCCCGGTCGTGAGGTGATTGTGTGGAAGAGCAGCGTATAAGCAGGACGGGTGAAATCAGGCGTCTTTCGAAGGATGACAGGTTCAAGGTACTCGGAGTCATTTCGAAAGCGTCTGTACGGAAGGACAAAAACGGCAGGAATTACTGGGACATTGCTGTCATGGACGAAGAGGGAATTCTCGAAGGTAAAATCTGGGGGAATTCAAAATGGTGGGACAAAAGCGGAGATGGACAGATTGAAATCTCTGACCCTGCTTCGTCAGAGCTATTTCGGGAAATGACCGGTAAGACTTTGGGGCTGGCAGGACAGGTGACAGAGTTCAAGGGACAGGCACAGTACAACTTCAACAGTGTCTATTACATGAACCAGGAGAAGTTTCCTCCGCACAGGTTTGTGCAGCGTTCTCCCTACGACGCTGATACACTTGAAAAGGAGTTCATGGATCTTGTGGAAGCCTGTGACGGACCTGTAGGTGATTTTTTGCAGTTTGTTTTCTTTGAAAAAGGAATTTGGGAGAAATTCAAGGATTGGCCTGCAGCTGTTTCCCATCACCACGCCTATGTGGGCGGTCTTCTCGAGCATACCGTTGCCGTTGCACGTACCGCACGGTCGCTCGCTGAAACTTACGCGCATTCGGGGTACGAAGTTAACGTTCCTGTGGCAATAGCCGGGGCACTCCTTCATGATCTCGGAAAAATGGACTCCTACCGTCTTTCCCCAGCCCCCGAGATGACTGTGGCGGGTACGGTGATAGACCATATCGTTCTCGGGTACAGCATGTACGCCTCGATGGCCGGTGAATATACACTTGACGAGAGGCTTTTTGCAGCCATAGGGCACATCCTCGTAAGTCACCACGGCTGCAGGGAGTTCGGTTCACCCGTTCTGCCGGCGACACCTGAGGCTATGGTTGTGAGTGCCGCTGACGAGCTTGACTTCAGGCTCTTCTGCTGGAAAAACGCTGTAGAACAGATGGAGGACGGCAAAGAGATCTCGGATTATAATTTCTCAGCCCAGAGACGGTTTTGGAAATGGGAGCAGGGGAATGGCGCATAAACTGATCGTTTCGCATTCTGACGACGGCAGACGTCTCGATAAAGTGATCCGTTCCATCTGGCCCGGGCTGCCCCTGAGCGTTGTCATGAAGGGTATACGAACGGGTTCGGTCAGGCTTGACAGTAAAAAAGCATCATGCGATGTCAGGGTTTCCGAAGGGCAGGAAATCTATGTGCCATGGGAAAGCCCCAGGGAGGCGGCAGGAGAATACCGCTACCGGAGGACACTCCCCGTACTTTTCAGAGACTCCAGGATATGGGCGGTGAACAAGCCGGAAAACCTGCTGGTACAGCCCGACAGGAAAGACCAGGACAATGTTCTTGACCGTGTGAAGTACATGCTTCACCTTGAGGAGGCGGAAGAGCGGGCCTATGCGGTGCACCGGCTGGACAGGAATACAACAGGGGTGCTTCTTGTTGCTCTTTCAGGCGTATCGCTGCGGATACTCCAGGACGCTTTCCGTGAAAGAAAAATACGAAAAACCTATCTTGCGGTAACAGCCGGATTGCCTGAAAACCAGGGAGAGATACGGGCGCCTCTGTTGAAAGATGCTGAGTCCAACAATGTACGGGTCGATCCTCGTGGTAAGGAAGCCGTAACGAGATACCGCCTTCTTGCCGGGGGAGGGGACATCTCGCTTGTGGAGATCGACCTTGTTACCGGACGGTCACACCAGGCACGGGTCCATATGGCGTCCATAGGATGTCCTATAATAGGGGATATCCGCTACGGAAACGAGGAAATCAACGGGAGATGGAGGAAAAAAAGGATCAGGAGGCCACTTCTGCACAGTTTCCGCGTTGCTTTTTCCGGGCTTGACGGAGAGCTTGAAGATTTATCCGGGCTTACGATCACTGCGCCGCCCGCGGACGATATGATGGGCCTGATGTCCGAAAGAGGCTGGAGACTGCCCCGGTAAAATCCGGTCGTTTTTTTGGGGAAAGGAGAGATACAAATGGAACTGAAAATTTTAGCCGAACAGAAGATCATGGATAAACTGCGGAAAAAGGGAGAATGGCATGCCATTCAAAGAACTTTAGGTATCGGGTGAAGCGCACGGAAGGTCCTCCGTGTCGAGGACGGCGCGCCTGCGGCAAAGACAGAATATAAAAAGATCGAACAGGATGGGGTGGTGCTCTGGGTGCCTGTATATATGAAATTTAAGAAAAACCTTGTTGAGATCGTCCAGGCAGGGTTTCTCTGGTCTGCTTTCCTTATGGTGACCAGCATGGACGACGCAGATTCTACTGCCTGCGGAAGTTGTGGGTCATGCAGTTGAATTGTTATATTTTGTCCTGGGTATTTAGAACTATTTTGAGATATTGATTCTCATTTCATGTTCCTTTAGGCAAAAAAATGTTATGATATTCACGGTCTCAAACGGCGAAAGCCGTAATTATACAGGAGGTGTGTTTAATGGCCGTAGCAAAGCGTACTTCCACTAACGTCCTTCTTGACACAGCACTGAAGAATTTTTACGCGGCGGCGGAGGAGATGGGTCTGGAAGACGGGCTTATCGATATCCTCAGCCATTCTGAGCGCCGGACATGTGTATCGATTCCAGTGGAAATGGATGACGGTACTGTCAAGGTGTTCGACGGGTACAGGGTTCTCCATTCCTCGGCAGTCGGGCCTGGCAAGGGCGGAGTTCGCTTCCATCCGGAAGTGAACCTTGACGAATGCGAAGCCCTTGGAATGATGATGACCTGGAAATGCTCCCTCGCCGGTATCCCTTACGGCGGCGGGAAGGGCGGCGTTTCCTGTGAACCCCTCGAGCTGTCCAAGAAGGAGAAGGAACGTATTTCCAGGACCTGGGCCGCACGTATGGCTCCTGTGATCGGTGCCTGGACTGATATCCCCGCTCCCGACGTAAACACCGGCGGACCGGAAATGGTCTGGTTCATGGACACGATCAGCAAGATGAAGAACCAACTCGAGCCCGCTATTTTCACCGGAAAGCCCATTCCCCTGTGGGGATCCAAGGGCCGTACGGCAGCAACGGGCTACGGTGTCGCGACTTGTGCGCTCGAGCTTCTCAAGAACCTCGGCAAGTCTCCTGAAGGTGCCACTGTAGCAATCCAGGGATTCGGCAACGTTGGAACCTATGCGGCTCTGACCATGATAGGCGCCGGGGCGAAAGTAGTCGGAATCAGTGATATCACCGGCACGTACTATGCTCCCAACGGGCTTGATATCAAAAAAGCGTTTGATCATGTGAGCAACCATCCCAAACGCCTCCTTGAAGGCTTCACCTGTGACGGCTGCCAGAAGCTCGATCTTCCGGAAGTTCTCTTCCTTGACTGCGATATCTTCATCCCCGCAGCCCTTGAAGGCGTCATCAACGGAAAGAATGCCGACAAGGTGAAGGCAAAGTACATTGTGGAAGCCGCAAACGGCCCCATTACCCCTGAAGGCGACGCGATTCTTGACGAGAAGGGAATTTTAATCGTCCCCGATTTCCTTGCCAACTCCGGCGGGGTTATCGGTTCCTATTTCGAGTGGGCACAGGACCTCGGCGGGTTCTTCTGGTCGGAGGAAGAGTACAACGATCGCCTGATCCGCATAATGAAGGATAACTTCCAGAGGGTATGGTCCTACGCCAAGGAAAAGAACGTGAAGATGCGCCGTGCGGCATTCATGGCAGCTATCCAGAGAGTTGCGGATGCAGTCAGAATGAGAGGCGTTTTCCTGTAAGTCTTCAAAGATGGAATAATGATACGCAAAGGCCGGAGAGATCCGGCCTTTTTCTTTTAAAGCAGAACAATCGGAATAAAAAAATATGTTGACTTTATTTATGTATCCTGTGTTAGAATATTCTATGTAATATATGTTCAAGCTGCCGGGGAATTCCGTGAAGTGCTGAACAACACAGGAGGTGGGGAAGAGATGAATCCAAGGGAAATGTTCTTGCAGCAGTTGGAGCAGGCGGTACCCTATCTTACGGTGGAGCCTGAATTCGTGGAGATGCTCAGGTACCCGAGGGAAGTCCTCGAGCTGTCCCTCCCCTTGAAGCTTGATGGAGGAGGTATTAAGGTTTTCAGTGCATGGCGAAGCCATCATAACAACGCTCTCGGACCCTACAAAGGTGGTGTGCGCTATCACGTGGAGGTCAACAGGGATGAAGTGGTCGCTCTCTCCTCCTGGATGACCATTAAGTGTTCTATTGCAGATCTTCCTTATGGGGGCGGCAAGGGCGGCATATCCGTGGATGTAAGGGAATTGTCCCGTAATGAACTTGAAAACCTGAGCAGGTTGTATGCTTTCGGAATATCCCGTTTTGTGGGTACCGATTATGATATACCGGCACCCGACGTGTATACCAACCCCCAGGTAATGGCATGGTTCCTTGATACTTTCGAAAAAGTAAGGGGGTGGAGCGAGCCGTCAGCTTTTACGGGCAAACCGATTCCTCTGGGTGGTTCTCTCGGCCGATCTGATTCCACCGGAAAAGGCGGGGTCATCATTCTCAGGGAAGCACTTCGGGCGATGGGGTGCCTTGGAAAAGACCTGACCGTCGGAATTCAGGGGTTCGGCAACGTGGGTTCACGAGCGCACCGTTTTGTGGAGGAGGATCTGGGGCTAAAAGTTGTTGCGGTTTGTGATTCAGCTGCCGGAATATATAATCCTGCAGGTTTGAAATACGCAGATATTTCGGCTTATAAGAACGATAAAAGATCGTTGAAGGGGTTCCCGGAAGGGGAGGAGTTTTTCCCCGATCTTCTCGTTGAGAAGGACATGGATATTCTTGTTCTAGCCGCTCTTGGCGGTGCCGTTGACGACAAGAACGCCGGAGGAGTGAAGGCGAAAATCGTTCTGGAACTTGCAAACGGACCAATAACTCCTGAAGGGGAGGCCATCCTTTCGGACAAAGGCGTGGCCATTATTCCGGATGTTCTGGCGAACGCCGGGGGAGTTATTGTCAGCTGTTTCGAGTGGATCCAGGGACGTTCCGGCGACAGCTGGAGTGAAGATTTCGTTTTTTCAAAGCTTGACGAAAGAATGACACGCTCGTTCAAGGAGCTCTGGTCGATAAAAGAGGGGAAGAACATAAGTTTCCGCCAGGCGGCCTATGTAAAGGCTGTTGGAAGAATCGTGGATGCAATGCGCTTCAGGGGGATCTGGCCGTAAAAGATTCAAAAGGTGGAAGCGAAAAAAGACGCTCCCACCTTTTATTATTCGTAGAACACTCTTTCGGAAGGACTTGCATCAGGGTTTGAAAAGAAAGCACCTACGCCTTTTTCCATCATTTCCCCGTAGGACGGGATTCCTTCCAGGATCACGGCCTTATCGGGGGTAAGCATGTTGTGTACCTGGAGAATAGTCATCAGCGTCGTTACGTGCCTGGCAGTCCTCTTGTCCACCGGCCATCCGTTCTCATCTATAGGAGAGTAGAGAAGCTTGTGTTCCCCGGCCTTCATAACGAAACGGTCCTTTCCTGACATAAGCAGTTCCTCGTCGGTTATGCCCCGTATCCTGTCAAGCATGGGTTCCGCCACCTCCACGAGATAAGAGACAGCATCAGAGTGGTCGCCGATTTCCCTGTGAGAGAGCCCATGAAGCGCCTTGGGTGAAAACTCCATCCCGATGGGTACATCGAAGGTCTGGGACGTGAGCATCATGGACGTCATAGCGGCTACCGACTGGCCTTCCTCATGGACCACTATGGTATTCTCAACGGCATACTCGAGTTCCGCCTCGTGAAAGTCCATGACAATATCTGCTTTTTCTTTCCGTATAAGCTCCATGGCTGCAAAGCAGGTACGTTCTGCCAGAAGTCCGTCAGGGCGTCCAGGCCATGTTCTGTTTACGTTTCGTATATCCATGTAGGCGAGGTTTTGTCCGCTGGGGTAATGTATATACACCTCCGGGTCTGGCCAGGAATCGAGAGGAGTCGAAACCCTGTCGCCGTAACGCCATTTTTTCTCTCCCCAGGAGGTCTTCACATGGAAAAACCTGGGATAAGCTTCTCCCATACGTGTCCCAAGAGAAGCACTGGTGTTTATTCTGTTTATGACGATAACTTTGCCCTGTAAAGTACGAACATTCTCGGTGAAAATCTGGGCGGAGAGATTCGCCACAGGCTCCTCGGGGTGAGTGCCTCCGATAAGCACTACTGTGCCGCCCGGAACACCGCTGTCGAATATGTATACATTGGCGTCGTTCACAGTCCCTTTAACGGCATTACTGTAATCGCTCAGTTTTTTGACCTCTGTTATTGAAGAGCTCGCAACTACTGCTTCCCTGTAGACCCTGTGTTCACGGAAAAGAAACCCGGCAATTGCAGCACACGTCCCGGCAATAAGAAGGATAGCCGCCTTTGCGGTCCTGAGTTTCATCATTATCCCCTTTCCTACTTGAGGCGAAGAATGCGGAGGGCGAACGGAATCATGATGATCCCATAAAGGATAGCCTCCTCAATGTTCTTCGTCGAAACAAAGTTTCTTACCACGGCAAGGAAAAAGAATGCTGTGATAAGGTAGTAAAGAACAGTGACACAATAATTGATCATGACCATATCCATAAAATCAGCCTCCGATCAGTCCGGACAATTCTTTGCTGTACACCATGAACAGAGTGCACAGAAAAAGAATTGCGGCCATGGGAACCAGGGTTGTCCGCACAAAACCGCGGAAATAGTCTCCCCTGTAATCGAGTTCCATTACGGCAGCTCTTCCCACTACGGCTGTCGGGGGGAGACAGTCTCCGAGGGGCCACATGACCGACCATGCGGCAAGAGAGATCACCGGGTCGAGACCTTTCATGTTGAAGAGCATGATCAGTGGAACACCAATGAGCGGAGCAACGGCATACTGGAGCATGCCTTCGGATATAGGCAGGATCAGCCAGAGAGTGCTGAAAAGGACTGCAAGGGGCAGGGTGACCACGGCCAGCGAAAGTAAGCCCCTGACTCCGCTCAGCGTCATTATCTGAATGAGAGCGCCCACGACGATCATGATTCCCACGAGCCCGAGAAGATTGCTTACCGTAGTGGAGGCTACCCGGAAAACTGCGGGTTTCACCGGGCTTACAAGAAGTACTGACAGGGCGGACGCCATGAAGATAAGAGGAAGTCCGAGAACTGGAAAAGAATAGGGTAGAAACCTTCCCCCGAGGACAAGTATGGAAAGAAGCACAAAGGGGAACATCGCCCTTGGCCAGTTCCATCCCTCGGGTGCCTCCGGGAGTTCCGACATGGCTTTTTCAAGATCCACGGGTTTCCCTTTTCCGGCAAGCCAGAAAGCTGATATGAGCGCTCCTGTTATGGAAAGAACCGCCAGGGGCTTTGCAAATCCCACGTAAGGCATATTTGCCCCAGCTGCTGCCATCATGGCCCAGAGGTTAATGGGAGGGCAGGCGGCGCTCATGGCTGCAAGCAGGAATATCAAAGCTGTCCTGCGGTCTTCAGTAACACCCATTGCAAGAAGGACAGATCCTACAAGCGATCCTACAGTCAATACTGCAGTCGCTCCCGATCCGGTTATGGCACCTGGTGCCAGCATGACTAAAACTAGAAGGAGGAGGCAGACGAATCTGCGCGCGTGAAAAGTCCGGACGATTTTTCGGACGATGAAAGCTACTCCACCGGCCTCTTTGTAGAGTGCCATAAAAAACGTGGCGGTGAGAAAAATCAGGCACACATCAAAATAGGTGAATGTGCCTTCAACAATGTGCCGGATTGTTTCCGCGAGCATAAGCGGAGACCTTGGGTCAACACCTTTTGGAAGCACCATGTGTGCTGCAAGCCCTGCAAGAGCAGAGACGAACATGGCGAGTTCCGTGGTAAGCAAATATTTTTTTCCGGCCGCAAATGCTGCGATGATGACCGCAAGGACGATGATGGAATGATGAAACATTGTCATCAGTGATACATCCTTTCAAGGGAAATGGGTGGAAAGGGTTCTTTATGATCCTCTCCATCCCGGCAAAGGCTTTCTTATTTTAGTGCAGAACCTATTGCAAGTGCGTCCCTGACCTTTTAGTGAACCTCCTGGATCAAATGTGTTTCTTCGCTGAGGTTTTTTAGACGTTTTTTCAAGAAAAGCTGGGAATGCCGGCGGGGGATAGCAGCATTCCCGGCTGTGATCACAATACTATTTCTTTGTTTCCTGTACTTTTTTCAGCTCAAGATCCCGAATAGTAAGATCTCCGAATCCTACCTTTTTCAGGTACCCGGCCGGGTAGCCCGGAGATGTCATTTTGCCTTCTTCGCTAATGATCCCTCCATCGTAAAACTTTCCGATAAGGTGGAATGCAAAATTCCACCAGCCTTTTTCAACCTTGTTCAGATTGTCGTTCGTGTATTTCGTAAGGTAGGCCACGGCCTTGGCAGGGTCTTCTTTATACCTGGCAAGAGCGTTTTCTTCCACTTCGGATTGCATGGAGAAAAACTCGTTCTCGAACTCGGCCTTCTTTTCACGAATAACCTTGTACATGGCATCCCAACGAAGGTTAGCCCAGTTATTCACAAGGTTGAATGCCCACCATGCGCTGTCGCGGTCAAACTCGGCCCTTTTGCCTGTTGTCCATGGTTTGGGCAGTTCAGTGACACCGCAGTAAATCGGTACATACACCGTAGTATCGGGAGCATCCTGCCCGAACCAGAGTACGCCGCCGATTGGGTTGGGGAGCCAGTCACGGCTTTGGGAAACAAAACTGTATGAGCACCGGAACATAGCGATGGGCCGTTCCCAATCCATCCCTTTGCGGTCTTCGGGACGTACTGAGACGGGTGTTGGCCACCTGTTTGGGTTTCCGAAAGGTTCAGAAGCTGCATCCTTCGTGAGATCGTAGTCAGTTCCCTCAAGATGATCACTGTAAATATCCATGATGTCCTTAACTCTGAGTTTTTTGTCGGGTTTCACCGAGAAGGGGTAGTGCTCGTACTCACCAAGGACATCGAATTTCTGAGAAGGAGCAACGAGATTGAGAGCCCTCCATTCCCTCCGGGCCTGGTAGTACGGATACCCATAGGGTTCGGGGTTGAAAATGTCGGCAAAGTGGAAGGGAGTTCCCGGTTTCCACCATCCCATCTGCTCTGGCAGCTTGGTTATGTCGGTGGAATACATAAAGTTTTCCTTGTCCTCGAAATTCATGGCACCGATGCGTGCACGGTTGGCACCGACAAAAACTTCGTCATCCGGTACGCGCTGCGCTGCCCAGTGAGCACCCGGGCGACCGGATTCCCTATTCCACAATCCGGGGCCGCAGACCTCGAATACCCAAAGTTCCTTCTTATCACCTATGACGAGTGTTTCTCCCCCGTCGGCATAGCCGTACTTCTCGGCGAGTTCGCCCATTACAGTTATAGCTTCTCTGGCAGTTGCCGCTCTGGCCAGGCCAAGATCTTCAAGGTTTTCAATGTAGAAAAGTCCTTCGGGGCTTCCGAGCTCATCTCGGCCGCTCCAGGTGAACTCTCCCATCATGAGCTGTTGATCGTTCATGAACGGGTAGCCGATATGGAAGTAAGTATAGGTTTTTTCCGCCTGGGGAATTTCCCCAACCTTTTTGAGAGGGCGGTCAGGTCGTGTGTCATAGCACAAAATATTGTAGATTTCTACCATTTCACCCGGTTTATGCTCGCCGCCCGGTACGATCTTGATTCTGTGGTCGTACCAGCCATCGCAGGTGTGGCTTACCATTACAGACCCGTCAACGCTTGCTTTTGCCCCCACGCCGAGAGGAGTGCACGCCATGGCTGTCGTTGCGAAAAACACTGCAAGGACCCCCACAAACAAAAAACTTGAAAAACGAA
>JAAYJB010000252.1 GCA_012523155.1 Synergistaceae bacterium
CGAAACAGGTTCCTCCTATGAATTCCCGTATTATCGAGTTGTTGGGTATATTCTCAGTCGGCAGCATCGGAATGAAGCGCAGCATGGAGAGAAGCCGCTGTGCGTCTCCGTAGACAGGCGAACATTCTGGAACGGTATGTAAAATCGGGTCAGCGTAGGCCCTCAGGGCAGAAAGTTCGTAGGGCAGGGATGAATTGAACATAATATCCGCACGTTTCTGGTACGGAAAAACATATTTCATGGCTCCCTTTATGACATTCGGCCAGATGGTGAGGGTCGACTCGGGGGAATGCCCACGGGTCCTGGCGTCCCTGACAAGACGGCGGAGAAGCCGGTTGTCAGTGGTACTGGTACGGTTGTGGTCATCGAGGTAGACCCCGGTGAGGGGAGATACAAATATTCCGTACCGCTCCTCCTTGGGGATGACGTCCGTTATCCTGTCGTTCAGACCGTGGATCCCTTCCATGATCAGGATATCTCCGGGCTTTAACGTAATTCTCTTCCCCGGGAATTTTTTCCCCTCTATAAAGTCAAACTGGGGAATGACCACCTCTTCTCCCGCGAGGAGTCTGCCAAGATGGCCGCTCAGCATATCGAGTTCAAGAGCTTCAATGACTTCAAAATCATAGTTCCCTTCCTCGTCCCTTGGAGTGTTTTCCCTGTCAACGAAATAATTGTCCATGGCGAGGGTCATGGGGTTCTTGCCGCACACCTGGAGCTGGATTTTAAGTCTCTCCGAGAGAGTTGTCTTTCCCGATCCTGAAGGGCCTGAAATTGCGACCACCTTCACATTCGGCCGCGAGGCTATTTCTTCGGCGATTTTCCCGAGATTCAGCGCATGAAAAGCCTCGGATATGAGGATGACCTCAAGTCCTTTTCCCTCCGCTATCTTCTGGTGAAGGCTGTCCATTGTCCTCAGGCCGAGGACCTCGAGCCAACGGGCGTAGTCAAGGAATACGCCGGATAGGTTTTTGGAGGCCCGGAAGGGGGGCAGCGCAGACGGATAGTTGATTGTAGGGAACTGAAGCACCATGCCCGGGCCAAGAGGTTTGAGGTCGAAGAGTTTCAGGTACCCTGTGGAAGGGGCAAGGGGTGCATAATAATACCCGTAGAGATCAGCACACCTGTATAGTTCCACAGGATCGACTCCGGCCCACTTGAAGAGCCTTGCCACTTCTCCGCTCCCCTGCCGCTCAAAGATTGCGCGCGCCTTGTCGAGCGAGACAACCTTGCGGATGAAGGGAAGGTCGCGTGAAACCAGGTCTGCCATCATGCTGCGTATCGCTTCGATGTCGTCCTGAGAGAGGTGTCCTTCGGGATCCTCCCAGTAATACCCCTCGCTTATGGAATGACGGAGGACAATATTTCTTCCGAGTGCCCTCCGGCACGCGAGGACAAGAAGGAAGCTCAGGGACCGCCGGTACACTTCCATTCCTTCAAAAGACGATGTGTCGATAAATTCCACATTTGTATTGTCCTCTATAACCCAGTCAAGAGAGCGAAGGTAATTATTCACCCTCCATGCGACGACCGTATCGCATCCGTCCGGTCTGCTTTCGGCAAGAACCGACTTTCCTGTTATGGGTACATCGCTCGAAAAAACCGGGCCGTTTTTAACATAAACTGTAAATGTCAATGGTAATCCTCCTCTCCGGGGAAAAACAGGGTTGCCTCTCTGACTAAAGTGGACTATGCTGTATATTATCATATCTGCCAATAGGGAATACTGAGGTGATGCTCATGGAGACGGTGAAAGCGAAAACTAAGATTTACGATCAGGTTGTTGAGAAGGTCAAGAAGATGATAGCCTCCGGAGAACTGCCCCAGGGGTCAGCGCTTCCGGCAGAACGCCAGCTCATTGAGGACCTGAATGTGAGCAGGAGCTCGCTGCGGGAAGGCTTTCGAATTCTCGAGATGATGGGTTTTATCGAGAGTATTCCCGGAAAAGGACGATTTGTGAGGAAATCCAGGGGTGAAGGCAGCCAGTCAGGGCGTGTTCCCCTTCAGGATGAAGCCATCCTCGAGCTAGTTGAGGCACGGCTCGTTCTCGAACCCGCTATCGCGGTTGAGGCTGCAAAACACGCTTCTCCTTCCGATCTTACACGAATACGGAGAATACTGACAAAAACTGGAAAAGACGTTGAATCTCTTGAACACCGTGCACAGTGTGATTACGATTTCCATCTTGTCCTTGCCGAATCAACGCATAATTTCATCTTCGTCAATATAGTCAAAATGACCTTCAACCTTATTATGGCTACGCACGAACGGATATATACTCTTCTTGACGATAAGGAAATCTTTCTTCGGGAACATGAGGAAGTGTACGATGCCATCGTCGTCCGTGACCTTGAACGGGCTGCCCGGCTGATGAAAGCCCACGTTCAGCGCGTCTACAAGACGCTCCAGAACGGGATAGCTCTCGAAGAGGTATACGGGGAAGAAAGCTGACTCCCTTCCCCGGCAGAAGCATCAGACCCTCCAGTCGAAATTCGGCAATCCTTCAGCCAGAATGCGTTTCTTCAGGTCTGAAGAGATCGATTCCAGTTCCGCGGAAGTCTGTCCCTCACACCTCGTGACGATCACCGGCTGGGTGTTCGATGCCCGTACGAGCCCCCACCCTCCCGCATACAGGATCCGTACGCCGTCAACGGTGATGGCTTCATGATCGGCAATAGCCTTATCCCTAATCCTTTCTACCACATCAAACTTCTCTTCATCGGGACAGTCGATCCTGATTTCGTCGGTACTTTGGTAGACAGGAACATGGGCAAGCAGTCCTGACAGAGAAACGTCAGTATTTGAAAGGATCCGAAAGAGCCGCGCCGCCGCATAGAAAGAATCATCAAAGCCAAAGTATTCGTCGGCGAAAAAGAAATGACCCGAGAGTTCTCCCGCAAAGACCGCCCCTATCTCCTTCATCTTCGCCTTGATGAGTGAATGCCCTGATTTCCAAAAAAGAGGCTTGCCGCCAAGCCTGTTTATCTCGTCCACCAGCGACTGGGAGCACTTTACCTCCACGATGGCCTCGGCACCGGGGTGTTTCGGCAATATTTCACCCCAGAAAAGAGCCATGAGGATATCCCCCCAGATGATCTCTCCCCGTTCATCCACAACTCCGAGCCTGTCAGCGTCACCGTCGAAGGCAATTCCAACATCCGCTTTCCTGGTTTTGACCTCCTGAATAAGCGAAAGCAGGTTTTCCCTCTTTTGTGGATCGGGGTGATGATTCGGAAATCTTCCGTCAGGTTCCTCGTTGAGCATGAAAACTTCGCATCCGAGTGCTTCCAGTAGAGGACGAACAAGAATTCCTGCCGTTCCGTTTCCTGTGTCAGCGACGACTTTCAGCCTTCGCGGCCCGAGGGTGATTTTCGAAATCAGCATATCTTTATATTCTTCACGGATCGTCCCGTATTCCAACGTCCCCACCGGATTTCCGGGGACCATATCATCTTCGGTGATCATGCGGTAAAGCTGTCGTATGTCCTCCCCGTATATTGTCGCCGTACCGCAGGAGAGCTTCAGGCCGTTCATATCTGAAGGATTATGGCTTCCGGTAACCATGACCCCTCCGTCAAGACCGAACCTGTGTATGCTCCAGTACAGCATGGGGGTCGTAACCGTGCCGAGCAGCAACACGTCAATTCCTGCCCATGTCAGCCCTTCCACGAGGGCTTTTTCTATCCTTTCTGTTGATAGTCGGATATCTCCTCCTATGGAGACCCGGGTTGCCCCCTTCCTCGCAAGCCAGGTCCCGAAAGCTTTCCCGATAGAGACAACGACAGGGTCGGCGAGATCGGTGTCCGCGATGCCTCGAATGTCATATTCCCGAAAAATAGTGGACGGTATATACATCAGCGATCCTCCTTTTTGCATTGTTCCTGTTGTGTGCAGCGAAGCGAGGCTGTATTATTGAGCAAGTCGATTAGATGGGTCCATCTCCAGCCCGCTGTTCAGTCTCCCAAAACAGGCCGGCCCAAAAGAAAAGGAGCTTTCTTTATGAACGAAATTTCTATTATCACCCCGATAGCGGCTGTCATTTTTTTCGGATGGTTCTTTACCTCAAGAGGGATCATACCCCAAGAGACGTTCAGGCATAACAACAAGATTCTCTACTGGCTGTCAATACCGGCTCTTCTTCTTCGTCTTACAGCGAGAGCCGACCTGACAGCCCCCGGCAACATTCATCTCGTCCTCGCAGTCCATGCAGCATATATTATCATGCCCCTGCTGGCATGGGCAGCGGGCAGAATAGCCGGAGAAGAAAAAAACAGGCTCGCTATCTCGGCCCTTGTGTCAATTCGCTCCAACCAGGTTTTCATGGGAATTCCAGCAATATCTATCGCTCTTGGACCGGCCGGACTCGAAAGCCTTTCGCTCTATTTTGCTGTAAGCCTGGTCGGGTATCACATGATCTCGATCACCAGCTCGCAGATGGTGCTCTCAGGAGGGATTACCCTACGGTCACTGGCAAAGACAGCAAAAAAACTTGCAGTCAACCCGATGGTCCTCGCCTGCTTTCTGGGTATCGGCTTCTCGGCCGCAGGCATCCATGTATTTCCCCGCGCCCTCGACGTGACATTGAAGGTGCTCGGCGATATCGGAACCGGCATGGCGCTGCTGGCCGTGGGAGCCGGGCTGGATTTTCGGTCAGCCCCTGCCGTGTTGCGCAAAACATGGAGGGACAGTTTCATTAAGCTCATTGTGCAGCCTGCCCTCGTATGGGCATGTCTTCTTCTCTGGCCGGTCGGGAATCTCATGGTTCAGGTCGTGGTATTTGTATGCGCCATGCCCGTGGCTGTAAATTCACTTGTTGTTGCCCAGGGGATGGGAATGGATGACCAGTATGCAAGCGAACTGATTGCCGTTACTACCCTGTTTTCCGCGATTACGCTGCCCGTATGGATACGGGTGCTTGGAATCTAATAGAGGTTTCAGGAATTCTTTTTCCAGACCAATCTGCCGCGGGTCACAACAGGCGAAATATGTCCTTCCTTTCGAAGCCATGAAAGGTGTGCAGAAATTGCCGCGGAGTTCAGGAGATACTCGCTGACCGACATTGAAAGAGAGAATCGGTCTGCAAGCGCCTGTACAATATCATCCCTGCCGGACGGGCGGGAACAGCACTCGAGTACGGCTTCGCTTACCCGTAAAAGCCCTTTTCTGTTTGCATTGGCAAGAGGCACGATATCCTGCACTGCGGGGGCGTGACTGGGAACAAACCACGCTGCGTTTACCTTTTCAAGAAAGGAAAGTGTTTCAAGTGCTGAGCCTACATCGAGGACAAACATGATGGCGTACTTTTCAATAATTTGTTCAGAAAACACGGAGTCAGCGATAAAAAAAACGTCATCAGGAGTACGGACTCCTATCATATCCAAGTAATGACCAGGCAGAGGGACCGCTTCAAGCCCCGATTCATCGATGATACCTTTATTTGGTATCACCTTGTCAATGGTTGAAGGCTTCGCCTGGAGAAATTTATTGCACAGCTCTGCAAAAGGAAAGGCGGACCATAGCAGGAGGGGTTCGAGAAACGTCTCCTCTATGATAATGGCTTCGAGTTTTGTTGCCGCAACTGAACATCCTGTCCTTTTTTTCAGAAAACGGTTTCCTCCGCAATGATCCGCATGTGAATGAGTGGTGATGATCCGTTGCAGGGGCACACCGAGCTCTTCAACAAAACGGGCTATTTTTCTGCCCGCTTCATCGTCGATACCGCTGTCCACCATCCAGAATCCGTTTTTTGTCTGAAACAACCCCACGTTCACTCTACCCGGTATATATCCGGTGGATCCGGACAGGTATACGCTCTCCATAGACACATCCCCCTTCATTTTTATTTTTGCTCAAAAGCAGAAAATGTGCCCTAAATCCGCACCATGAAAAATAAAAAACCTCTCTGGACTGTTCGGAGAACAGTGGTAAGGTAGTGTTTACGAAGACAATACCCTTCACCAGAGAGGTGCGTTCATTATGACGGAAAAGACGAAGA
>JAAYJB010000253.1 GCA_012523155.1 Synergistaceae bacterium
ATGATAAGGACGGAGATCGATTCTCTCCCCTCTGAACTGGACGCTGTCTCCAGAAAAGTGATGCAGCTCGAGATCGAGGAAGCAGCCCTGATGAAGGAGAAAGATGCCGCGAGCGTGGAGAGGCTCAAAGCCCTGAGAGGCGAACTCCAGGAGGCCGGGGAAGAGCAGGCCGGGCTTCGGGCACGCTACGAAGCCGAGAAAGAAGGGCTCACGAATGTACGGGGACTTCGGGAACGAATAGAGTCGGTCCGAAGAGAGATCGAAAAGGCTGAGAGGGAATACGACCTCAACAGGGCAGCCGAATTGAAGCACGGGATCCTTCCCCAGCTGGAGAACGAGCTCCGTGAAAAAGAGGCCTCAATGAAACCTGAAGGGCAGGGCGGCAATATCCTCCGCGAAGAAGTGACGGAAAATGAGATTTCCGAGATCGTCGGCAAATGGACAGGAATTCCCGTGAACCGGATCCTCGAGGGAGAGAAGGAGAAACTGCTGAAGCTCGACGAGGTCCTTCACCGAAGGATCGTGGGCCAGGACGAGGCTGTTCAGCTCGTGGCTGACGCGGTGCTCCGGGCCCGGTCCGGCATAAAGGATCCGAGGCGCCCTATAGGTTCGTTCATTTTTCTCGGGCCAACAGGAGTAGGCAAGACGGAACTGGCAAAGACTCTTGCAGAGGCAATGTTCGACAGCGAGGATAACCTTATCAGGCTGGACATGTCCGAATACATGGAGAAGCATTCGGTTTCCAGGATGGTTGGAGCTCCTCCCGGCTATATTGGGTACGACGAGGGGGGGCAGTTGACTGAAGCGGTGAGGCGGAGACCCTACTCGGTGATCCTTTTCGACGAGATCGAAAAGGCGCACCCGGACGTATTCAATATCCTGCTCCAGATCCTCGATGACGGCAGGATAACTGACAGCAGGGGACATCTGGTGAACTTCAAGAACACGGTCGTCATCATGACCAGCAATATCGGGGCGCCGCTGCTTCTTGAAGGAATAACCCCGGAAGGTGAAATACGGGATGAAGCCCGAAGTGCTGTTATGGAAGAACTTCGCCGGGCGTTCAGGCCAGAGTTTCTGAACAGGGTTGACGACGTGGTGCTCTTCAGGCCCCTGACCTCAGGAGAGATCGGCCGGATAGTGAAGCTCCTCGCCGCTTCTCTTGAGAAACGTCTGCAGGAGCAGAACATTTCCCTTGAAATAACAGAAGGGGCAGCAGTCTTCATCGCAAGGTCCGCCTACGATCCGGTGTATGGCGCACGGCCGCTGAAGCGGTTCATGGTGCGCAGCATCGAGACTCCGGTCGCCCGGATGATCATATCTGGGGAAGCCCGGGAGGGGATGGTCATCGTGGTTGACGAACGGGACGGACACCTGGAGATAGCCGCAACGGCAGCAAAGGGAACGGAAACCGAAAAAGAATAAAGAAAAAAGAAAGCCGGAGGTCGCACTCCGGCTTTTTGCATTATGTTTTTTTGAAAAATGCGGTATTACAATTAACATTTTTCGTGATACTATTTAGCTCTAATCATTATTTCAAGGAGCGTGTTTTCTTTATGCCGTCAAAAACATACCGGCTCTACAGGCCCGAGAGCTCGGGCTTTAAGCTCTCGTTGCTTTCTGCAGGGCATTTTTTCAATGATCTGTACGCCTCCTTTCTGCCCACGTTCATTCCCACCCTTATTTCGAGGCTTGGGATTACTATGGCACAGGCAGGTTTTTTCAGCACCTTTCTCGGTGTCATCCATATCATTTTCCAGCCGGTGATAGGCTATCTTTCCGACCGTTCCTCCAACCCGTGGCTTATTATCTGCGGCCCGATAGTTACGTGTATCGGTGCCACAATGATCCCCCTTTCGCCGACCTACGGAGTTGCGCTTTTCTTCGTAGGGCTCTGGGGTGTCGGGAGCGCCATGTTTCACCCACAGGGACACGGGGGAGTGGGGCATGTCGTTCCCGGAGAGAAACTCACCGTATCCCTTGCACTGTTCGCCATTGCAGGAACGGCAGGGGTTACGGCAAGCCCGCTGTTTGCAGTAGCGCTGGTGAATACCGTGGGCTACAGGCTTATGCCTGTTGTTGCCATTATTCCCGTGCTGCTGCTCGGGCTGTTCACATGGAAGACAATGCCCTCACTGAGCCACGAGAGCGGAAGTGCGCTTTCTCCCCAGAAAGGGCTTTTCTACACCCTGAAAT
>JAAYJB010000254.1 GCA_012523155.1 Synergistaceae bacterium
CCTTTAACTCGGCGAAGGTGAGCCATTTCCAGGCACTCCACGACTACAGTAAGGCTGTCTCAACGCTTGAAAAGACCCTAGGAGGTGAATTCCAATGAAAAAAGTATTTGCACTTCTTCTGCTCATCGTAGGGGGATTCGCCTACCTGCGCTTTTCCCATTCAGAAGGCCCTAAATATACGTTTCGTACCGTTCCCCTCGAATATGGAAATATAACGTCATCGGTAACAGCAACGGGTAAACTGAGCGCTGTCACCGTGGTGGAAGTGGGAACACAGGTATCAGGGACAGTCAAGGAAATTTTCGTCGACTTCAACGACAAGGTCAAAAAGGGCCAGCTCATAGCGCTCATTGACCCCGACGTGCTGGAGGCAAAACTCGAAGAATCCAGGGCAAATCTCGCAGTAGCCAGAGCTTCAGCTGCACGGGCACAGGCGAACATGGCCGAAAGCGACCGGAACCTGAAACGGTACAAAGAACTGTGGAACCGTCAGCTCATCGCAAAGAGCGAGCTTGACGCCGTGGAGACCACACGCCTCACAAACAGGGCAAGCGTCCAGGAAGCACAGGCCAGGGTGCTCCAGGTCCAGGCATCCGTCCGCCAGGCCGAGACGAACCTCGAATACACAAAGATCATCTCTCCCGAGGACGGTGTCATAATCTCCCGGGAGGTCAACGTGGGACAGACAGTTGCCGCGAGCCTGTCCACACCTACGCTGTTCTCAATAGCCAAGGACCTCACGGACATGCAGATCGAAACGTCCGTGGACGAGGCAGACATCGCCAGGGTAAATGAGGGACAGGATGTGGAGTTCACTGTGGATGCCTACACCGGCTCCACGTTCAGGGGAAAAGTGAGGCAGGTGCGCATTTCACCGGCCACCTCCGAAAACGTGGTGACCTATCCGGTAATCATCTCCGTGGCCAACCCTGACCTGAAGCTCAAGCCCGGAATGACCGCCAACGTTTCAATCATCACGGACAGAAGAGAAGGCGTTCTGAAGGTTCCCATGGCCGCACTGAGGTTCTCTCCTCCCCCGGAAGAATCGGCAGCGAACAAAACCGCCGCGGCGACATCATCCCCGTTCACTCCGACCATGCCCCGCCGCGGCATGGGATCGAGGAACCAGTCGGGCCAGGGAAACGGAAACGCAGGCAGGACAGGAACGGTCTCCACCATCTGGACGGTCAGGGACGGCGTCCTCGGTGAAAAAATCCAGTTCCGGGCAGGGATCAGCGACGGGTCCTTCGTGGAGGTGATCGCTTCCCAGGAACTGAAGGAAGGGGATATTCTCGCCGTGTCCTACTCGGAACCGCCGAAGGAATCCCTCTGGGAGAAGATCTTCAAATGAGCCTCATAGAAGTCTATGACATCGTCAAAATCTACCGCACGGGAGACGTGGAACTCAGGGCACTGGACGGGGTGTCCTTCTCAGTGGAACAGGGAGAGTTCGTCTCCATCATGGGGCACTCGGGCTCGGGAAAGTCGACAATGATGAACGTACTCGGGTGTCTGGACGTTCCGGATGGGGGAACCTATTTTCTCGACGGCAAAGAGGTCGGCTCCCTGCCGAAGGACATTCTTGCCGGAATACGGAACAGAAAGATCGGATTCGTGTTCCAGGGATTCAACCTGCTCCCAAAGGCCACTGCCCTTGAAAACGTTGAGCTTCCCCTCATTTACGCGGGAGTACAGGGAAAAGTCCGCAAAGAACGGGGCAGGGCTGCCCTTGATCGGGTCGGACTCGCTGACCGCATGGGGCACAGGCCCAACCAGATGTCCGGAGGACAGCAGCAGAGGGTAGCCATCGCAAGGGCTCTCGTCGGGGAAACGCCTCTCATCCTTGCCGACGAACCTACCGGCAACCTGGACTCAAAGACGAGCGAAGAAATAATGGACCTTTTTGTGACGCTGAACGGAGAGGGCAAGACCATAATCCTGGTCACTCACGAAGCGGATATCGCTGCATACAGCAAACGGACCCTCCGCTTTAAGGACGGTAAATTGCTGGACGACGAAAGGAGGAGTCCCCGTGCTTGAAACGCTCCGCACCGCAGTACGCTCCCTCCTGTCGAACAAGATACGATCGGCGCTCACCATGCTGGGCATCATCATAGGCGTGGCTGCTGTGATCACCATGGTAGCCATCGGGGCAGGGGCCAGCCGGAACATCCAGCAGTACATCTCGGGGGTGGGAAGCAACATCCTCATTGTCATGCCCGGTGCGTCCACGGCGGGAGGAGTTCGTCAGCAGGCCGGATCCTCCTCCAACCTCACGCTCCAGGACGCCCAGGCTCTTGAGAGGGAGGCCTACGCTCTCAGAGGCGTGGCCCCGGAGATCTACAGCAGATCCCAGTTGGTCTACGGAAACATGAACTGGTCCACCCTTATTACAGGCAGCACTCCCTCCATCTTTGATATAAGGGAATGGCGTCTGGAAAACGGAAGACTCTTCCTGGAGAGCGAGGCGAAGATCGGCGCAAAGGTCGTCGTTCTCGGGGCAACCGTCGCGAAAAATCTCTTCGGGGAAGAGGACCCCATAGGCAAGACCATTAGGATCCGCAACGTTCCCATGGAGGTGGTGGGAACCCTTGCGCCCAAGGGGCAGACTCCCTTCGGGCAGGATCAGGACGATACGGCCTTCGTTCCCTTCAACACAGCGCAGCTCAGGCTGTTCCGCAGGTCGGTCGCCAACTCCGTCCAGCGGATAACCGTTTCGGCGCTGGACAGCAATTCCGTGTCCGAGGGCGAAC
>JAAYJB010000255.1 GCA_012523155.1 Synergistaceae bacterium
ATCACCCTTTTTAAGCTCCCGTGGGGTCTTGCCGCCGTTCTGGCGGTAGCTGCCAGTTCCTGTTGCGGGATCCTTGTAGACAAGATAGCCTACAAGCCGCTCAGGAACGCACCCCGCATATCGGCACTCATCAGTGCGATCGGCGTTTCCTTCTTTATCCAGAACCTGAGCCTCGTGATATTCACCGGCCTTCCCCGTCCAGTATCGAGGCCCGACTGGCTGGTGAAAGTCTTCAAAATAGGAGAGATCCGTGTTCTCCCCCTTGCCATTGTTGTTCCCATCGTGACGGTCTTTCTTGTTCTCGGACTGCTGTGGATCGTCTACCGGACGAAACCGGGACTTGCCATGAGGGCAATTTCAAAGGACATTGAGACCACGAGACTTATGGGGGTTTCCGTAAATAAAATCATCGCTTTTACATTCGGGATAGGTTCTGCTCTTGCCGCCGCTTCGGGCATCATGTGGGCGCTGCGTTACCCCCAGATCCACCCCTTCATGGGGCTTTTCCCGGGCCTTAAGGCCTTTATAGCGGCTGTATTCGGAGGAATAGGCTCCATCCAGGGAGCGGTTATCGGAGGAATGTTCCTCGGCGTGATAGAGATCATGGCGGTGGCTTTTTTTCCCACACTTTCGGGCTACCGTGACGCATTCGCCTTTGTTCTTCTCATTATCATTCTTCTCATGAAACCGACAGGACTCATGGGAGAGAAGCTGGAGGACAAGATATGAATACCAGAACGAGAAATCTTATCCTCAACGGACTCGCCATCGCAGGCGCAGCTTATTTTATACACTGGGCCCAGGGAAACCTTGACGGGTATAAGATCCAGGTCCTGAACCTTATTGCGGTGAACGCGATCCTCGCTCTCAGCCTGAACCTGATCTATGGCTTCACAGGAATGTTCTCCCTCGGTCATGCAGGGTTCATGGCCATAGGGGCGTATGTTTGCGCTCTCCTTATCCTGACGCCGGCACAGAAGACGACCATGTGGATCCTCCAGCCCCTTGTATGGCCGCTCTCGGTGATCCAGACCCCGTTCTTTGTGGCCGTTCTCATGGCCGGTCTCGTGGCGGCGGTTTGCGGGCTGCTTATCGCTCTGCCTGTCCTCCGGCTTGGAGGAGATTACCTGGGAATTGCTACCCTGGGTTTTGCCGAGATCATCAGGGTCGTGCTCACAAACCTAAGCTCCATCACCAACGGAGCCCTGGGGATCAAGGGAATACCGGCCCACGCCAATCTCTGGTGGAATTACGGATGGCTTTTGCTGACGCTGTTTTTCATAATCCGTCTCGTCAACAGCAATTTCGGAAATGTCCTCAAGGCGATCCGAGACGATGAAATAGCGGCCAAAAATATGGGCATAAACACGTTCTTCTACAGGGTCGTTTCCTTTACAGTGGGTGCGTTCTTCGCCGGAGTGGGCGGTGCTCTCATGGGAAGCCTCATTACAACCATAGACCCGAAGATGTTTGTCTTCACCCTCACGTTCAATGTCCTCATGATAACCGTTGCGGGAGGGTTGGGCTCCATTACGGGAAGTCTCATCGGCAGCGTTGTCATCACGGTCCTGCTGGAATGGCTCCGTATCGTCGAGAACCCTTTGATCATAGGGTCATTCGAAATTCCCGGAATACCGGGAATGAGGATGGTCATATTCTCGTTGGCGCTCATTTTGATCATCCTGTTCCGCAGTGAAGGGATCATGGGTATGAAGGAATTTTCCTGGAACAGCCTTTTCGGCAGTTCGGCAAGGGGAGGGAAGACGGAATGACGACCCCTGAACCCATTCTGCGCACAGAAAGCCTGACCATGCGCTTCGGAGGTCTTACAGCAGTAAGAGACTTCTCTATTGATGTGCCCAGGGGATCCATCGTCGGACTCATCGGACCGAACGGAGCGGGCAAAACGACCGTGTTCAACATAATCACCGGTTTTTACAAGCCGACCCAGGGGCGCGTGCTGTTCGATGGAAAGGACATTACTTCACTGCCTCCCTACACGGTGTGCCGGGAGGGAATATCACGAACGTTCCAGAATATCCGGCTTTTTACCAATGAGACCGTTCTCGAAAACGTCATGATCGGATGTCATGTCAGGAGAAAAGCGAAATGGTGGATGGCTCCCCTCGGACTTCCTCTGTTCAGGAAGGAAGAAGAGGAAATACGGGAGAAATCCATGAAGCTTCTCGAAGCAGTGGGGCTTGCCCAGCTTGCAAATGAGAACTCAGGATCACTTCCCTACGGTGCCCAGAGACGGCTTGAGATCGCACGAGCCCTGGCAACTGACCCGAAATTCCTGCTTCTCGACGAACCGGCTGCAGGGATGAACCCCTACGAGACCAGGGAACTCATGAAGTTCATACAGAGCATCCGTGAACGGTTCGGAATCACAATACTTCTCATAGAACATGACATGAAGGTTGTAATGGGCGTCTGCGAGTACATCTGGGTCCTTGACTACGGAGTAAGGATAGCAGAAGGCAACCCGGACGAGATCCAGTCCAACAAGAAGGTCATCGTGGCGTATCTTGGAGAGGAGTACGTGAAATATGTTGAAAATTGAAGACCTCCACGTTTATTACGGGGCCATTCACGCCGTGAAAGGCATTTCCCTTTCCATTCCGCAAGGGAGTATAGTGACCCTCATAGGTGCGAACGGCGCCGGAAAGAGCAGTACTATCAGATCGGTGGCGGGGCTCGTAAAAAATGTCAAGGGCCGTATCGTGTACACTCCTCCGGATAAAAAACCGGTCAACCTTGTCGGGAAGGCCCCCGAGGAGATGGTAAAGTACGGCATCGCCATGAGCCCTGAAGGGCGGCGCATACTGCCTCACCTCACAGTGGAGGAGAACCTTCAGCTTGGTGCATTTATCAGGACGGACAAGAAAGGCGTAGAACGGGACCGGGACCATGTATACGAACTTTTCCCCCGTTTGAAGGAGCGGTCCTGGCAGAAAGGGGGGACCCTGTCGGGTGGTGAGCAGCAGATGCTTGCCGTGGGCAGGGCGCTTATGAGCCAGCCCCACCTGGTCATGCTCGATGAACCCTCTCTCGGTCTGGCTCCTCTTCTCGTAAAAGAAGTTTTTCAAATAATCGAGGAGATAAACTCGCTGGGCAAAACAGTCCTCCTTGTTGAGCAGAACGCCTTTGCCGCCCTGAAGATCGCTTCCTATGCCTATATTCTCGAGGTGGGAAACATCGTGCTTGAAGGAAAGGGCGAGGACCTGCTGAAGGATAGAAGGGTGAAAGAAGCATACCTGGGAGGATAAAAAGTCCGGGCCGGAAAAGGAAGGGAACGATTCCCGTTGCCCTTTTCCGGCCCATGGACTACACTGGGAAAAAATAATATACGTTTTTGAGGAGGAAGTGCCGTGAAAAGGATCACCTGGAACATACCCAATATACTGAGTCTTCTGAGAGTGTTTCTGGCGCCTCTCGTCCTCATATTTCTCACTTTTAAATTCACCTACGCTGTTTATACCGTGGAAGAGCTCGACCTCAGGGTTACTTACGGAGATCTCCTTGCCGGGGCCGTCTTTATTCTTGCCGCTCTCACCGATACGGCGGACGGCTACATTGCCCGGAAAAAAGGAATGGTAACGAACCTCGGGAAGTTTATCGATCCCGTGGCCGATAAAATCCTCGTTATGGCCGCCCTTATTTCTCTTGTTGAACTGCAGCGGATCCCTGCATGGATCGTGGTCGTGATACTCTCAAGAGACCTGATCGTCACCGGGGTTCGGATGGTGGCTGCGGCCGAAGGAGTTGTCATACCGGCTTCCAGGGGAGGAAAAGTAAAAACGGTTTTCCAGATCGTGGCCATATCCATGCTGATTTTCAACCTTCCCTTCGGTATCCACGTCATGTGGGCTGCCATGTTCCTCACTGTCTGGTCCGGAATGGACTACCTCGTAAAAGGGAAAAAACTCTTCACGGGCTGAGCTCTCCTTTATCGGCCGAAATACTTTGACCCGGCATACGTGAAGAGCATATAATTGCCGGGTGTGCAGGCCGGGGTATTGTGATCCGCCCGCGGCTGATCTTTCTTTTGAGGTGACGATATGCTCGATAAGCTGAAAAAAGCCCTTGGACTCGATCCCAACGAACGGGCGCTGAAAAGATACAGCGCGGTGGTTGAAGAGATCAATGGCCTTGAACCTGTTGTGTCGGCCCTTTCCGACGAAGAACTCAGAAAAAAAGGTGACGAGTTCCGAGCCCGCCTTAGGGAAGGCGAGGACGGGAACGAGATCCTCCCCGAAGTATTTGCCGTCGTTCGGGAGGTCTCGAAACGGACCACAGGACTCCGCCATTTCGACGTGCAGCTCATGGGGGGCATAGCGCTCCACGAGGGGAAAATAACTGAAATGAAGACCGGCGAGGGCAAAACACTCGTAGCCACACTTGCCGTTGTGCTCAACGCTTTCTCGGGCAGGGGAGTGCACGTGGTAACTGTGAACGACTACCTGGCAAGGAGGGATGCCGAGTGGATGGAGCCGATCTACTCCTTCCTGGGGCTCTCCGTCGGTGTTATTTACGCATACATGGACCAGGAGGAGCGTTACTCCGCCTACAGGGCGGACATAACCTACGGAACGAACAGCGAATTCGGCTTCGACTATCTTCGGGACAACATGGCGGTTGCCGAGGAACACCTTGTCCAGAGAGGGCATTCATACTGCATCGTGGACGAAGTTGACTCCATTCTCATCGACGAGGCCAGGACTCCCCTGATCATTTCCGGTCCTTCGGACGACAACGTGGATATGTACACCGTATCTGATCGTATCGCACGGCAGCTTCGGGAGGGAAGAGACTTCGAGAAGGACGAGAAGGAGCGCAACGTCGCCATGACCGAGGCGGGTATCGCCAGGTGCGAAGAGCTCCTGAAAATGCCGGATCTTTTCTCCGACGCCGCCCACTCCGACCTTGCCCACCGTATCGTGCAGGCACTCAAGGCCCATGTGCTCTTCCAGCGGGACGTTCACTACGTGGTGAAGGACGGAGAGATCCTCATTGTCGATGAATTCACGGGAAGGCTGATGGTGGGAAGACGGTACTCCGACGGGCTGCACCAGGCCATTGAGGCGAAAGAAGGCGTGAAGGTCGGCCGGGAAAGCCAGACCCTTGCGACCATCACCCTCCAGAATTATTTCCGCATGTACCGGAAACTTGCGGGCATGACAGGGACCGCCGCCACGGAGGCCGAGGAATTCAAAGAGATCTACGGCCTTGAAGTGGTCACCGTCCCCACGAACATGCCCATGATCCGGGCTGACTATCCTGATGTTATCTACAGGACGGTGGGGGAGAAATTCGCCGCCGTTGCCGACGAGATACAGGAATCCTACGGAGCCGGGTGTCCCGTGCTCGTGGGAACCACCTCCATTGAAAGCTCCGAAAGGCTCAGCAAACTGCTGAAAGCCAGGAAGATCCCCCACCAGGTGCTGAACGCCAAGCATCACGAGCGCGAGGCCCAGATAGTCGCCCAGGCGGGGCATATCGGGGCTGTTACCGTGGCGACAAACATGGCAGGACGCGGGACGGACATTATCCTGGGAGGAAACCCCGAGTTCCTCGCGAAGGAGGAGCTCCGGAAGGAGAACGTCGATCCGGCGCAGGACAGGGAACGGTACACGTCTTACCTGGAAAAATTTCGGGAGCAGTGCCGGAAAGAGCGGGAAAAAGTGACGGACCTCGGAGGGCTGAAGATCATCGGCACGGAACGGCATGAGGCCAGGAGGATAGACAACCAGCTCCGCGGACGGTCGGGACGGCAGGGTGACCCGGGTTCGAGCCGGTTTTACCTGTCTCTTGAAGATGACCTTCTCCGTCTCTTCGGTTCTGACCGGATACAGGGACTTATGGAGAAACTCGGCATGGAGGAGGGGGAGTCGATTGAACATCCCCTTCTGACTAAGGCTATTGCATCAGCCCAGAAAAAGGTCGAGGAAATGCACTTCGACATACGGAAGCAGCTCCTCGCCTATGACAACGTAATGAATCGGCAGCGGGAAGCTGTCTATGCCCAGCGGCAGCAGATCCTTGGAGACGGCGGCATGGTGGATAATGCCTGGGAGATCATCGAGGGAGTGATCGATGACACCATCGAAAAATATTTTCCCGAGGAAGGGGAAGCCGACCCCGCAAGGGCCCGTTCGAAGCTTAAGGCAGTTTTCGGCCCCGGGCTTGAACCCTGGACTGACGGCGTGGACAATATCCGCGACATGCTTGCGAATGCCTCCGGGCTGAAGGAAGAGATCCGAAAACGCTTCCGGGACAAGGTCGAAGCTCTTGGAGAGGAAGAAGGAGGCGCTCTTCTCAGGTTTCTGATCCTTCACACCCTCGACAACGGCTGGAAGGATCATCTTTTGGCCATGGACGAACTCAGGCGCGGCATCGGACTGCGGGCCATCGGCCAGAAGGACCCCCTGCTTGAATATCAGTTCGAGTCCTACAACCTGTTCCAGGGGATGATGGAGCGGGTACGGGAGTCGATTGCCGAGCTCGCCTTCAGGGTCCGGGTGGTATCGGACCAAGGTGACCGGCTGTCCGAAAGAGAACGCCGGGAGAGCAGAGAGTTCGTGCTGCCGTTTGCCAGGTCGGGAGAAGAACCTGCTCCGCGGGGTGAGGGTACCCCCCAGCCTGTGAAGAAGGGGCCGAAAGTGGGAAGGAACGATCCCTGCCCCTGCGGCAGCGGGAAAAAATATAAACATTGCTGCGGAGCAAACAAGTAACGCCTGTGCGGCGAAAAAGGAAAGGGGACTGGAGTATGGGGCACGTACGGAAGCTATTCAACCCGCGTTTATTCCTTCTTATGCTCATGGGGATCCTGGCAGCATGTGCAGTATTGAACGTCAGTGAGGCCCGCGGTGAGGAACCTGCGCTGAATATCCCGAGGATGATCCAGGAAAGCCCGTATTTTACAGACCATCCGGGAAGCACCGGGATCATGTGGCTGAAGGACGCACAATACTCCCTGGGTGCCGATGGATCCATGACAAGGACCACTACGAGGGTGATCCTCGCCAGAAGAGGGATACCGGACCGGTGGACCCGCTGGAACTTCCCCATACCCGACGGCGGATCCGTTGAGGTCCTTTCCGCCTCTCTGTACGATCCCGGATCGGGACGCATCATAAGCCCGGTTCTTCCGAGGAACGCGGAGTCGGGGGGGATCCCGTTTGTTGAAGTGCTGTTCCCCGACATACGCGAGGAATTCATCATTGTTCTTCTCGTGAAGGAGGTTTTTCCCAAGCGTTTTGCTCTTGAAGACTTCCTCTGGGTGAATGAAGAGATCCCCCAGTGGGAGCTGAGAGTGACCGTGGATGTACCCGGGGGTCTTGAGCTCCAGACCGCGTCGACTGGTGCCGGAGACGTGAGAACCGAAAAGGCGGGTCTCGGCCGGCGCTTTTCATGGCGGGTAATAAACAGCCCCGGCTGGGACGGCAGGACCCTGAAGAGCGACGCCAGGGACTTCATTTCCTTCAGCACGAGAAAAGGAACAGAACCCCTTGCCCGGGGACTTTCAGCCTATGACTCCGTTCTTGTTCCCAATCCGCCTGCAGAAGTTCAGTCCGTAATAAACAGGGGAAGCAGCATTAAAACAGGACGATCACTTATCCAGTGGATGAATGAGACACCTGATTTTCCCGTGGATGTACCCTCCTCCTTTGTCCGAAGTGATATTCCTTCCGAGGGACCCTGGACAGGGTGGGAAAAAGTTCTTCTGCTCAACAAATGGATACGGAAAGCGGGATGGGAAAGCAGGCTGCACTGGCTTGCGGCGTATCCCCTCGACAAAGGATATCCGGCTGTGGAATCCGCCGTGGTACGGCCTATCCTCGAGCTTAATTTCAAAGGGATCTCCCCCTTCTACTGTGATGTAGGAAGAGGAAACAGCCCGGTGGAAACGCCCCCCTTCCTTTGGGGAAAACCTGTATACACCCTCTCGGAAACAGGCCTTTCCGGAGGTGTCATTGCAGGAAGCTCTGCCGCAGAGCACAGGCTTTCCATTGAATGGACGCTGTCCCTTGAATCGAACGGCGCCCTTTCCGGGAAGGCCGATGTTTTTATCAGGAACGGATGGGCCGGGTTTTTCTTTCCCGGAGGAACGCCCGGCGAGAATTCCCTTCAGCGGATCGCATCCGAACTCTTTCCCGGTCTTCGATATGCTCCTGATACAGGAACTGTGTCTCCCATAAAATACGGGTGGAAGGTCACCCTTCCCGCAGAGACCGGACAGGCCATAGTCAACGCTGGTGCCATGCTCGTTCCCTTTCCGTCGGTGAGGCCTTCCTGGCTCGAAGAGCTTGACCGATTTTCAGGTGAATACCGGATGAGCTTCCCCTTCGTCGTGGAACAGAAATTTACGATCAAGCTCCCCCCGAAGACGGAGATCGTCATGATGCCCTCGACGTTCAAACGGTCACTTGACAAGGTACGCTACGAAGAATCGGTGTATCACAACAAAAGACGGAATACGATTTCGATCGAGGCCAAGATAGTCCTGAGCGTGGACGCAATTACCGACAGCGTGGGGAGGAGCCTCTCCGAGTCCGTCCGAAGATGGATGGACTTTGCCGGCCGGAGCCTTCCCCTGAGGGTAAAATAAACAAGCTCAAGAGATTTTTGTGGAGGTGGAAGTATGGGCAATGCAGCGGCAACCCTTCGGCGTATCGTCGAAGGGGCGCTCCGGGAAGTTGCGGCGGAGAAGGGCGTTTCGTCCGACCTGCCCGAAATAGCGTTTGAGAAACCTAAAAGAGAGGGACAGGGTGATCTTTCGACGAACTGCGCCATGCAGTTGAGCAGGGTTTTCGGCGAGAAACCCAGGGATCTTGCCGACGCGGTAGTGGCGAAAATTTCATCTGATCCCTACCTTGAAAAGGTAGAAATAGCAGGTCCCGGATTTATTAATTTTTTCCTTTCCGCGCGGTGGATGGGGGAAGTCCTTGCTGAAATACTGGAACAGGGACCGCGGTACGGATCCTCCCATATCGGGGGCGGTAAAAAAGTTCAGGTGGAATTTGTGAGCGCCAACCCGACCGGTCCTCTGCACGTAGGTCATGGCAGGGGTGCAGCCGTCGGGGATATAATCGCGAACATCCTCGGGTTCACGGGCTGGCATGTCCAGCGTGAGTATTACATAAATGACGCCGGACTCCAGATGGATATCCTGGGCAGATCGACCCAGGCGCGGTATTTCGAGCTCACCGGGACGCCTGAAAAGGCGCCGTTTCCAGAGGACGGCTACAAAGGCACGTATATCTATGACATAGCCGGTGCTGTTCGTGAGCAGGAAGGGGACAGGTTTACCGCCCTTTCTCCGGAAGAAAGTCTCCCGTTCTTCAAAACCTTTGCCGCCGACTCTATTCTTGATACCATCAGGAAGGACCTCGCCGACTTCGGAGTGCGTTTCGATGTATGGTTCTCCGAAAAGAGCCTGTACGAAAGAGATCTTGTCCCGTCGGCAATGGAGACCCTCAAGGACCGCGGTTTTGCCTTCGAGCATGAAGGCGCCCTCTGGTTCAAGTCCACTGATTTCACCGATGAAAAGGACAGGGTCCTTATCCGCAGCAACGGTGTACCCACGTACTTTGCCTCGGATATCACCTACCATAAGGAAAAGTTCGACAGGGGGTTCGACCGTGTGATCGATATCTGGGGAGCAGATCATCACGGCTACGTTCCGAGGATGAAGGCGGGAGTAGAGGCTCTCGGCAGAAATCCGGAAGACCTGGATGTTCTTCTTATCCAGTTTGTAAATCTTCTGAGGAACGGCCAGCAGATACCCATGTCGACGCGTTCGGGGCAGTTCGTGACCCTTCGCGACGTCCTCGACGAGGTGGGGGTGGATGCCACCCGCTTTTTCTTCGTCATGCGAAGGAACGATTCCCACCTTGACTTTGACCTGGAGCTCGCGAAACAGGCTTCGAGCGATAATCCTGTCTATTATGTCCAGTATGCCCATGCCCGCATATGCAGCGTACTGAGGGAAGCGGAATCGAGAGGGATTTCCGTTCCCGCGTCAGGGAACATAGACGGCGGCATCTTCCGGTCGGACGAGGAAAAGAAGCTTCTCTCCCGTCTTGGAGATTTTCCGAAGGAGGTTGAAAAAGCATCGGGGGAACTTGCTCCCCACGTGCTGGTCAATTACGTTTCCGACCTTGCCGGTGATTTTCATTCTTTCTATAATGCCCACCGGGTCCTCGGGGAGGAAGAGCCGGTCATGAAAGCCCGGCTCCTTCTCGTAAAGGCGGCGGGAAATGTCATCGCCTCTGTCCTGGGCCTGCTGGGTGTGACAGCTCCGGAGAGGATGTAGCGTGCTCCGCCTGAGATGGATCCTTCTCGCGGCCTTTCTCGGGCTATTTGCGGCGATAATGGGAACCGAGTTCTTTCTCGAGTTCAGAAAAATCGCGCGCCTCACCTCCCTTACCGATGAACGGATGGTGAGACTCGTTTCCATGAGCAGATCCGTCCAGGAGCTGAGGGAAAAGGTGTCGTTCTACAGCACTCCTGAAGGAGTCGCCCACCTGGCCAGGGAGCAGTATAATCTTTCTTTTCCCGGGGAACGGGTGTTCAAGCTGGAAGTTCAGAAGAATTCCTTGCCTCGGAAGAAGCAATAGGGTATAATTCCGTGGCGAGTTTTTCCCTGCCTCTTCGGAGAGAAGAGGCCATAAGACCACAGGGAGGAGGTGAATGAACGTGCGGCCATACGAAATGCTGGTGCTTGCGAGTGCCGAACTTGAAGATCCGAAAGAGGAGATCGCGAAAGTTGAAGAGGTCGTGCGCAGTCTTGGGGGAGAAGTTTCCAAGACTGATTTCTGGGGGAAAAGGCGGCTTGCCTATCCCATCCAGAAAAAAACGGAAGGTTTTTACGCAGTATGCAATTTTACGCTCAACCCCGACCAGCTCCTTGAATTGAACCGTGTTCTTGGACTGCGCCCGAATATCTATCGTCAGATGACGGTCCGTCTTGACGAAAAATAAGGAGGCAGCGCCGTGGCAAGAGGATTCAACAAGGTCATTCTGATGGGCAATCTTGCCCGTGATCCGGAGATCCGCTACACAGTGGACAAAAGGGCCATGGCCCGGTTCGCGGTGGCGGTGAACAACACCTGGAAGGACAAAAACGGAGAGCTTCAGGAAAGCGTTGACTTCATTCCCGTTGTTGTCTGGGGACCTTCTGCAGAGAACTGCGAGCGGTATCTCAAGAAGGGCAGCCCTGTTTTGGTGGAGGGCAGGATACAGGTCCGCAGCTACGAGGCGAAAGACGGATCGGGCAAGCGGTACGCCACAGACGTTGTGGCCTCTGGTGTAACCTTCCTCGGGTCGAAGCGCCAGGAAAGCGGCGGTGGTTCCTTCGATAATGATGAGGGCTACGGTGAAAGTATCCGGAAGGATCGGCGCTTCAGTGCGTCTGACGAGGATTTTCCCATGGATATTTCCGAGGTGCGGAACGAAGAAGAGGATGCGGATATCCCCTTCTAGAGAACTGGTGTAAGGAGGGTAGTGAACGATGGCTATGAACGAAAGCAGGAACGAAGGCAGAGGCGACAACCGTCCCGAGGGCAGGGGCCCGGGCGGACGGGGCGGACGCAGAGGCGGAAAGCGTCGGCCGAAGGTATGTTTCTTCTGCGTGGACAAGATAGATCACGTAGATTACAAAGACGTTGAAAAACTGCGGAAATATGTGAGCGAACGGGGAAAGATCATGCCCCGCCGCGTGACGGGAAATTGTGCAAAACATCAGCGCCAGCTCACCGAGGCGATCAAGAGGGCGAGATACATGGCTCTCCTTCCCTTCTCGGTGGAGTAGGGAATACAGTGTAAGTGATGTTCCTTTCGGGGGAGGAGCCTGGCTTCTCCTCCGAAATTTTTGGTGCGGCCTGCCGGCGTTCTTATGAACATCGGTCAGATAGAAAGGAGGACACATAATGACGCCGACCCGAAGCCTCGTTGAATCGGCACTTCTTGCAGGGCTTGCCGTTATCCTCTTCCTTGCGGCCCAGTTTCTTCCTTTTGTCGGTGCAGCGTTTTCCCTCCTTGCCCCGGCTCCCCTCGTTATTCTCGGGCTTCGTCACGATGCCAGAAAAGCATCCCTGGGCCTGGCGATCGCCACGATGCTGGTGGCCGTTTTCCTGGGCCCCCTTTCGTCGCTCTTCTTTTTCCTTGGATTCGGTGTACTGGGAGTCGGCCTGGGTTTCCTTGCAAAGCGTCTTTCCACCGGAGTGGAGGTTATGATGTACGGCATACTCGTCTCGCTCACCAGCAAGCTTCTTCTCATGGTGATCGCAGCCAGGGTCACCGGCATCAATCCTTTTCAGCTCGACAGCGTGGAAGTGCAGGCAATGGTGGACCGGATTTTCTCATTCTACGAATCGGCAGGAATGTCCAGGGATTCACTCACCTCGGTCAGGGAGCAGTTCGCACAGGCGATCGCGGTTCTCCCGGTCATCTTTCCCACGATACTGACCATGGCCGCTGCCCTCGACTGCTATCTCAGCTATACTGTGAGCGGATTTGTGCTGAAGCGTGTCGGAGGTATGCACCTTCCTCCACTCCCTCCGTTCTCCCGGTGGCGGTTCCCGAAAAGCGTATTCGGTGCCCTTGTGGCATCCATCCTCCTCTCTCTTCTCGGTTCTTCCTCCGGCGGATGGAACATTGCCCTGAGGATCGGGACGAATGTGAGGATGCTGGTGAACTTTCTCTTTCTCTTCCAGGGATTATCGCTTCTATGGTATTTTCTTGAGAAAGGTGCGGGAGCTTTCCGGGGTGTGGGGCGTTTTTTCCGTACCCTTGTTATAATAGTCGTGGTTCTGGTCCCTATTCTTTCAACTGCCGTGGTCATGGCAGGAATAGCGGATATGTGGCTTGATCTGCGAACACGTTTCAGGAGGAATGGTACCCAATGAAAGTCATATTGAAGCAGGATGTCAACAAAATAGGCACTGCCGGAGAAATGGTCGAAACATCCGACGGTTACGCACGAAATTTCCTTTTTCCCCGCAACCTTGCCGAGGAGGCGACTCCGGAGCGCATCAAGGAATGGAAGGACAAGGAGGCCTCGAAAAAGAAAAAAGAGGAAAGACTGCAAAAAGAGGCCCGAGAGCTTCAGAAGCGGCTTTCAGGAAAGACTGTCCGCGTCAGGGCCAGTATGGGGGAGAAAGGCAAGCTCTTCGGCAGCATAACCACTGCAGCGGTGGCGGAAAACCTGGTCTCCCAGTACTCTGCATCCATTGACAAGAGAGACATCCGTATGCCGGAAACAGTCAAACAGACGGGCTCGTATCCTTTTACCGTTAAACTCTATACCGGCATAGAAGCGGAAATGAACCTGCTGGTCGAAAGCGAATGATGAGCTCCCTCTCTTCATGGGACAGGACGCCCCCCGTTTCTCCGGAGGCCGAGCGTGCCGCTCTCGGTGCGTGTCTCATGGACAGAGAGGCGCTCAATATCGTGCTTGAGATCCTCCAGCCGGAGGACTTTTACGACATGGGGCACAGGACGGCCTTCGAGGTCGTCTACGAAATGGCCCAAAGAGACAAGCCGGTCGACCCTCTCACCTTTCTTGAAGAACTCGGCCGCCAGGGGAAGAGTGAACGCCTCGGCGGGCAGGCTTTTGTCGCCTCCCTCATAGACAGTGTGCCCACCACGGCGAACGTGGAGTACCATGCGGGCATCGTTCGGGACAAGGCCATCCACAGGAGGCTCATTTCCGCAGGCAACACTATTGTGAAGCTCGGATATTCCGAGGAGCTTGACGTGGATGAAGTTCTCGAGGAGGCGGAGAGGGCGGTATTCGAAATTGCCCAGAAACGGAATACCACAAATTTCCGCCACGTGGGTGAAGTCCTCGGGAAAGCGTTTCTCCAGATCGAGGAGCAGTACAACCGCACGGAACAGGACGTTACCGGTTTCCAGTCAGGTTTTTATGAACTCGACCGCCTTATCGGAGGATTCCAGCCGGGAAGCCTCAATATCGTGGCAGCCCGCCCCTCCATGGGAAAAACGGCTTTTGCGGTCAATATAGCCCAGTTCGGAGGGCAGAATGCCGGACGGCCCGTGCTCCTATTCAGTCTTGAGATGGGTGCGGAACAGCTCGTACAGAGGATGCTCGGCGCCGAAGCCCGTATCAATATCCACGACCTGAGAAACGGTTCCTTCCCCAAGTCATCCTGGGAATCTCTCGCTGAGGCAGCCGGCCGTCTTGCGGAGACCCCGATTTATATTGACGACAGTTCCATGCTTTCCACACTGGAGTTCCGGGCGAGATGCCGCCGCTTCAAGTCGAAACACAAAGACCTTGGACTGGTAGTTGTTGACTACCTCCAGCTCATGAACTCCTCGAGGCGCATCGAGAACAAGCAGCAGGAAGTGGCGGAGATTTCAAGAGGACTGAAGGGAGTGGCCAGGGAGCTTGAAGTACCGGTTATCGCTCTTTCCCAGCTGTCGAGAGCAGTGGAGCAGAGGAACGAAAAGAAACCCCAGCTCTCCGACCTTCGTGACAGCGGCGCTATCGAACAGGACGCCGACACGGTCCTCCTCATGTATCGTCCCGGATACTACGAGGCCGGGGTTCCCGGCGAGGAAGAGGACAACAGGGCATTCATCAATATTGCAAAGCACAGAAACGGGCCCACGGGAGAAATTTCACTCGTGTTCCTGAGGGAATATACCCGGTTCGTGAATGCCGACCGTTCCTACTGATGTGCCGTGAAGACTGTGCGCGCGATTGCAGCAGGTGAAAGAAGATCTGCGGCGGAAGAAGACCGGCTGAAAAATGATGCCCCTCGCGGGATGCGGCCTCTGCGGGCCGGGAGGAGGAACGGGGAATGAATGATTCCCGTAAGATTCAACAAAGCGTGGAAGTGAAGGATCCTCTTCTTCCCGGAAGATTTTTCTTCGTCTTTTTTTTCATTTCCCTTGTTTTCCCTAATTTTGTGTTCTCAGGCCCCTATTTCTATTCGACCCTGCACCTGGCAAAATGGGCGGTCGCCCTCGTACCGGTCGCACTCTGCGGAATTGCTGCCGGAATAAGGATCGCCGTGAAAGGTACTGTACGAACATCGTTCAGGATCGACGGCTTCGCTTTCGTCTGGCTCATCCTGCTTCTTTAC